>CAZIDO010000009.1:0-19405 GCA_964538005.1 uncultured Muribaculaceae bacterium | reverse complement strand
TTATTTAATCTTTCTATTATAAAATGTTTATAGGTGGTATTATGGAAAGCAAAGATATTTATATATTAATTGGTAAAAATATCAAAAAATACCGCAAATTAAAGGGATTTTCACAAGAACAATTAGCTGAAATAGCCAATTTATCATATGGATATATTAAAAATCTAGAAGCCAAAAGCGTCTATGCGACAATTTCAATTGAAACTCTTGCCTTTATCGCACATTGTTTAGATGTAAAATTAACTGATTTATTACAAGATGAAAATTGATATTTTTCATTTTTTTGTTGTATAATTATTATGAGGTAGTAATATGAAAAAGATAATAATCTTTATTTTAATATGTTTATTTTGTTTTCCTGGAATAGTTAATGCTGAAGTAATAACTTTAAAAAAATGCGTTGACGGAGATACCGCTGATTTTATAATTAATAACGAGGTTACTAAAGTTAGATTTTTAGCTATTGACACTCCTGAAACAAAACATCCAACTAAGGGGGTCGAACCGTTTGGTAAAGAGGCCAGTGAATACACCTGTAAAAAATTGAATAATGCTAAAAAAATTGAGATTGAATACGATGACAACAGTGATAAGGCAGATAAATATAATCGTGATTTAGGTTGGATCTTTACTGATGGTGAGTTGTTACAAGGGAAGCTAGTAGAAAATGGGCTAGCTAAAGTAGCGTACTTGTATGGAGATTATAAATATACTGATAAATTACAAAGTTTAGAAAATAGTGCTAAAAAGAACAAATTAGGAGTTTGGGGAGACTATAAACCTAATTACGAAAATTATATATGGATAGCAATAGGAATTGTTTTATTTACTATTATGTTTATCTTTAATAAAAGATTCCGTAATAAAAATATTAAAAAACTTGAAAATAAAATTGAAAAACAAATAAAAAGGAATCTAAATAAATAGATTCTTTTATTGTATTCCAAAATAATTTTTTAAAACATAGTCCATAGTAATTTTAACATCATCAAATACTTCCATTTTTTCTACTTCTTCACGACTAAACCAACCAATACCTGTACTTTCATTACTAATTACTAAATTAGAATCAGTTTGATTTGGAGTGGCAACATAAATAATATCAAAGTGTTTATCACCATTATCTTTACGATTACATTGAATTCCTAAAGGTCTAATCATGTCATCTTCTCTTGGAAAACGTTCACCTACTATACTTACTTTAATACCTGTTTCTTCGTATACTTCTCTAGTAGCAGCTTCTTCTGGAGTTTCGTTATCTTCAATATGACCGCCTGGTTGAACCCACTTATCAAACAAATGATGTTTTACTAATAATATCTTTTTATTTTCAGGATTTATTACAAATGCCGAAGCACAGAAATGTCTAACCATATTATCACCATATATTAGTATAGCAAACTTATTATATTTTTGTCTATTCTAATATGTTATATATTTTTTCATTGACATTTTTTTCGTAAACTATAAGTTTTTGACTATTATCTAATGTTGCTAATAAAACATTATTAATATCTTTACCTTGTACTTTTAATTCGTGCATAACCCATTCATCATCTATATGCATATTAGTAATAGCATCTTGCATTAAATTACCATCAATAACAACATTAGCGCATAAACTAGCTTTTTGATCTTTTAAATTTAAATCTTTTAAAGTAGGATTACGATATTCTGTTTTAGGTAATATGCTTATTTTTCCATTGGCTTCCATTACAGCATATGCTATTTCACTAATATCAAAGTATCCATTGCCCCTACATTCTTCTAGCATATCATTTATATCAAATTTTACTTTTTTAAGGCCCTGCATTAATAACTTTCCATCTTGAATTAGTAAAGTAGGTCTTCCCATAAAGAAACGGCGAAGATGAATACTTTTCATAGTTAATATCGATACTAGATATGCAACTAAACCAAAAACAATAACTGCGACTATTCCATTTAAATATTGAGAGTCAACATTGATTGTCATTTCAGCAGCAAAGTTACCAATTGATATTCCAATTACATAATCAAATAAACTCAATTGGGATACTTGTTTTTTACCTAATAATTTAGTTACTAAAAACAAAGTTATTAAAGATAGTATCGCACGTAAAACCACATCTAAAAGTTCTATTATATTTATTTCCATAAAATCACCATTTTTATTATTGGATAAATAAAAATAATTATGCATAACATAATTATTTTCTTGGTTTTAATTTAAATTTTTTCTTTATATCATCATTTTCAAAAACAACATTTGTTTTTAAAATTAAGAATAATACGATTATTACTAAGACTGCATAGATGAAATAACCGAGTGTTCTATCTTTTAGAACATAGACAATTGAGGCAAGTGAAAATAAAATTTGAATCCCATAAATTATTAATACTGATGTCCTATAAGAAAAATGCATATTTAGAAATTGATGATGAATATGTGATTTATCAGGTGTTGAAAATTTTTCACCTTTTAATCTTCTTCTAACAATCGCAAAGAATGTATCTAAAATTGGAATTGCTAAAATAAGTAATGGGATTAAGAACGATGTTAAAGTTACATTTTTAAACCCTAATAGAGCAATAACTGAAATCATGAATCCCATAAACATAGAACCAGAATCTCCAGCGAATATCGTGGCTGGATGAAAATTATGAACTAGGAATCCTAATACTGCTCCAAACATGATAAATGTCAAAGTTACATCTAAACCAATGCTTCCCATTATAACCGCTATTATTCCAATAGTTATAAAGTATATTGCACTAATACCGCCGGATAATCCATCTAACCCATCAATTAAATTGACACAGTTTATACATGCTACTATAAAGAAAATTGTAATTGGGTATGCTAAAATACCAAAATCTACATATAGCCCAAAAGCACTTATATCTTGAAGTAATATTTTACCATAAAAAACTATGACACACGCGGCTAGTAATTGACCAATAAATTTAACTGACGCTTTTATCGGTTTAATATCATCAATTATTCCGGTTATTAAAATGATAAAACCTCCAATTAAAATTGAGTTCATCATTATGCTTTGCTCTCCAAATATCATATAACTGAATAGAAATCCCATAAACATTGCTAATCCACCTAATTTAGGGGTTGTGTTTTTATGGATGTGTCTATTTCCTTCATCGTTTCTTGGAATATCCAAAGCTCCAATATGAAATGCCAATTTTTTAATAAGCGGGATTAAGAATGCTACAACTAAAAATGTTGTAATAACCATTAGAAAAATTCTTGTAATTGTTTCCTCCCCCATGTAACTCACCTCTATTATTAATTTTACCATATTTTGAAAAATAAATCTATTTTTGTAAAAAAGATATTAAAAAAAAGAGCTTAAACTCTTAATCATTGAAAAACGCTAAATAACATTTATATGAATTATATATGTCGAATTTACTTGCCACTTCATATGGCGCATGCATCGATAATACAGCAACTCCACAATCAATAACGTCTATTCCTTTATTTGCTAAGATATAAGCGATGGTTCCGCCGCCACCTTCTTCAACTTTTCCCATGTCTGACATTTGATAAATTAAATTATTGCTTTCAAATATATGTCTAACTTTTGCGACAAACTCTGCATTCGCATCACTCGCACCACTCTTACCACGGCTTCCAGTGTATTTACATAAAGAAACACCATAACCGATATAAGCAGCATTATGTTTTTCATCAACTGTAGGGAAAGTTGGATCTGAAGCTGAAGTTACATCAGCTGATAACATCTTAGAATTGCATAATGTTCTTTCTAAAACGTTAACACCATTTTGACCAGCTTTATCAAGTAAATCAGCAATAAACATTTCAAAATTACGTGAACACATTCCTGTATTACCAACACTACCTATTTCTTCTTTATCTGCTAAAAGCAAAACTGAAGTACGTAATGGATCAGTTAATTTTGTTAAAGCTATTAAAGAAGCATAAGAACATACACGGTCATCTTGACCATAAGCTGCTACCATGCTTTTATCAAAACCTAAACTACGAGCTTCAAAAGCTGGAACTAGTTCTAATTCCGCACTGTTGAAATCAATTTCTGTGATACCGTATTTTTCAGTTAAAATGTTTAAAATGTTTAATTTTACTTTTTCACTTACTTTTTTATCATCATAAGGGATACTACCAACTAAAACATTTAAGTCTTCACCAGATATACCATCACCTAAGGTTTTCTTTTCTTGATTTTTGGCTAAATGAGGTAATAAATCAGTAATGGTAAAAATCGGATCATTGGGATCATCACCAATAGAAATAGTAATAATTTCGCCATTAGCTTTTGCGATTACTCCTTTAAGTAGTAATGGAATCGTTGTCCATTGATATTTTTTTATACCGCCGTAATAATGTGTTTTAAATAAAGCCATGCCATTTTCTTCATATAGAGGATTTGGTTTTAAATCAATTCTTGGACTATCGATATGAGCACCAATTAAATTAAGACCTTCTTCTAACATGGCGGCTCCAATGACAGCAGCATATACGGCTTTACCACGGTTGATATAATATACTTTATCGCCTGGCATTAATCTTTGTTTATTTTGAATACTTTCAAAGCCACAATTTAATAATAATTGTTCTGCGTAACTAGCACATTCTCTTTCAGTTTTACATTTATTTAAAAAGTCCATGTAATGATTACAAAAAGATGAGATGTTAGTTTTTTCTTTTGAATCCACTACTTCCCATCCTACTTTTTTTTGATTAAATAATTGTTCTTTTAATTTTTCGCCTTCTGTTTTTTCCATTTTTATTCCTCTTTTCGCATTTATTATATGTAATAATTAATAATTTAAACTATTATTATCTATTAAATTAAGATTATCTAAAAGAATCCCAGTTCCTTCTACAACACATTCTAATGGTCTTTCAGCTACGAATACTGGGACCTTTAATTCGTGCGCTAATAACTGATCAAAACCATTTAATAAAGCGCCTCCTCCAGTTACTACAATTCCTTTATCTACGATATCGGCTGATAATTCTGGTGGAGTTTGTTCTAAAACTGCTTTAGCAGTGTTAATAATTGTATATACACTTTCCCTTAAAGCTTCTTCTACTTCATCAGAAGTTACGGTTACTGTATGGGGCAAACCAGTTACTAAATCACGTCCACGTACTTCCATTTTTTCATTTAAAGCTCCTTGGAAAACAGTCCCTATCGTAAATTTAATATCTTCAGCTGTCCTTTCGCCAATTAGTAACTTATATTTATCTTTAATATATTTCATAATATCATTATCAAAAACATTACCAGCAATTTTTATTGATGAAGATGTTACGATACCACCTAATGATAAGATAGCTACATCAGTTGTTCCACCACCAATATCGATAACCATGTTGCCACTTGGTTTAGAAATATCCATACCTGCTCCAATAGCCGCAACTTTTGGTTCTTCTTCAATAAATACTTTACGAGCACCCGTTCTTTCAGCCGCTTCTTTAATTGCGTTTTTTTCCACTTGAGTTACATTAGATGGACAACAAATTAAAATTCTTGGACGCGCGAAAAAACTACGGCCATTTACTTTTCTGATAAAATGGTTTAGCATTATTTCGGTTATTTCAAAGTCAGCTATTACACCATCTTTCATTGGTCTTATAGCCTTAACTTTGCCTGGTGTTCTACCTAGCATATTTCTGGCTTCTGTTCCAACTGCTAATGGTCTTTTAGTGTCAGCGTCAATCGCTACAACACTCGGTTCGTTTAAAACTATTCCTCCGCCTTTTATATATATTAATACATTTGCGGTACCTAAATCTATTCCAATGTCTTTCGAAAACATATTATCACCTTTTTCCTCCTAATATTATACCACATGATATTAGGTTTTAATAGGCTAACCGGCTAATTTTAGGTACTTTTTTTTAGTTGATTCTCCACCTTTTATGTGTCTAATATCGGTATGGTATTTTAATATTTTTTGAGTTTCTTGATATAAGCTTTTATCTATGTGCTTTAATCTATCTTTTAAATCTTTATGAACTGTGCTTTTTGACACTTTAAAAACTTTAGCAATTTCCCTTAACGTCTTACCGGTTTGGGTCATATATGTAGCTTCATCTACTACCCTTTTTATTATATTACTTTCCAAACATATCGCCCCTTTGTTTAAGTATATAAATTTGGAAAAATAATTAGACCAAAAAAGCACTTTTACTGATGTGCTTTTAAATTAAATGTTTTTATATTGTTGTGCAATAGCTTCTGCCACTTTAATTCCATCAATCGCTGATGTTGTTATTCCACCAGCATATCCAGCTCCTTCACCACAAGGGTATATTCCTTTTATGCTACTTAAATAGTTTTCATCTCTCTGAATTCTAATTGGTGAAGATGTTCTTGTTTCGACTCCCGCTAATATAGCATCATCGCTTGCATATCCTTTTATTTTGTTTTCAAAGTTTTTTATTCCTTCTTTTATTGAAACACATATATATTCTGGTAAAATTTCATTTAAATTTGCAAATTGATATTGCCCTTTAAATACTGGATTTGTTTTACCAAACGAGGTTGAATTTTTATTTTCTTTAAAGTCTTTAAATAATTGAATTGGTATTTTACCATTACCTTTTTGAAATGCTAAAGCTTCAATCTCTCGTTGAAACTCAATGCCTGATAATGGATGATTACCAAAGTCTTCCGGAGATACGGTAACCACTAATGCACTATTGGCATTTTCACTATCTCTTAAATAATTACTCATGCCGTTGACGGCTAATAAATTATTTTCTGATGAAGCATTTACAACATAACCACCAGGACACATACAAAATGAATAAATCCCTCTTTTTTCTGAAGTTGTATATGTTAGTTTGTAGTCAGCTGGAGGATAGTCTATATAATTTTTTCCATATTGACTTTTATTAATCATTTCCTGATTATGCTGAATTCTAACACCAATTGCAAATGGTTTAGCCGTTATCATAATTCCTTGATTATAAAGCATTTCAAAAGTATCTCTAGCACTATGACCAATTGCTAAAATTAAAACTTCACAATTTATTATTTTATCATTTATTTGAATTTTTTTAAGCGTATCCTTTTCAATTACCACTTCTTTTAAGCATGTATTATAGTGAAATTCTCCACCTAATTTAATGATTTGATTACGCATATTTTTAATAATGTCTCTAAGTAAATCTGTTCCAATATGCGGTTTATTGGAATATAATATTTCTTCTGGAGCGCCATTACTAACGAATGTTTCAAATACTTTCTTTGCTCGATGTTCTTTATCCTTTGATAAAGTATTTAATTTTCCGTCTGAAAAAGTTCCCGCTCCACCTTCACCAAATTGAACATTTGATTCTGGATTTAAATTACCCGTTTCCCAAAAATCATTTACAGTTTTTACTCTATCTTCTACTTGTTCACCACGTTCAATAATAATTGGTCTATATCCATTTTCCGCTAGTAAATAGGCTGAAAATAATCCCGCTGGTCCGCTACCAATAATTACTGGTCTTTCATTAATTTTATTGGTACCCTTTATTTCAAATTGATAATTTTCTTCTGGCGTTTTTAAAATATCGTTAGATTTTATTCTATTTAGAATTTTTTCTTCATTAACAACTTGAACATCTACTTCATATACATAATTAATATCGTTTTTGTGACGAGCGTCTAATGACATTTTATTTATTTTAAAGTTAATAATATCATTTTTAACTACTTGTAGTTTGGCGGTTATTCCCTCAATAATATCTTCTTTATTTTTTACTTTTACTTGTCTTACTCTAATCATTTTACCCCTTTTCCAGCTAACATACCACTTATCCAAGCAAAGGTTAAGTTATAGCCTCCGCAGTCACCATTAACATCTAATATTTCACCAGCAAAATATAGATTTTTTATTTTGTTTGATTCCATAGTAAGTGGATTTATTTCTGTTAACGGAATTCCACCACTACATACTTGAGCATTATCAAATGAATTGGTTTTGGTAATATTCAATGTAAATTCTCTAATTGTTTTAGCCACTTGTAATTTTTCTGTATTAGTTAATTTTTCCCAAGTAGTTTTTTTATTTATATTGGCGATTTCTAAAAGAACACTTATTAATTTATAGTTTAGCATTCCTTCTAATAATTGATGAATTGTTCGGGCGCTTACTTTTTCATTTCTTTGGTTTAAATATCTGATTAATTCATTATTACTGTTTAACCATGGGACGAAGTTTATTATAACCTCTTCTTTTTTATTTTTATCAAGTCCTTTAGCAATTATCCCACTTAAATTGAAAACACAAATACCACTTATACCATAATCAGTAAGTTGGATTTCACCCTGTTCTTCTTTTATTTCTTTGCCATCTTCTAATAATTTTATTTTAATGTCAGTCCGAATACCCATCCATTCTTTAAAATAATTTTCATTTCCTCTTAATTGAACTAAAGAAGGTAATGGTTTTATAACTGTATGATTTAGGGAATTCGCTAAAAGGTAACCATTGCCATCACTACCTGTTTTAGGTGCTGCTTTAGAACCGGATGCTAAAATAATTTTATCCGCTTTGATTTTTTTATTAGCACTCATAATTATAAAATTATTAGTATCTTTAATTATTTTAGTTACTAAAAAATTATGTTCAAAATTAACGCCTAATAATTTAGCTTCTAATATCAACGCCGCTTTCACACTTGATGCTTGATTAGAATTAGGATAGTAATATCCGTTTTTTATTTTTGGAACTATTCCTAATGTATCAAATAAATTTAATACTTCTTTTAAGTTTTCTTTGGTTATTATATCTTTTACAATATCTATATTATCCGAATAGTAATGGTTTAAATTTTGATTTTTATTAAAATAATTACATTTACCATTACCTGTTGCTAATATCTTTTTTCCGCATGCTTCATTTCTTTCCACAATAACTACTTCGTTATTATCTTTAGCTGCGTATATAGCACTGACTAAGCCAGCTGCTCCACCGCCTATAATTACTATTTTGCTCATAAAAACACCTCTAAATCAATTATAACATTATTTCTATATGAAAAAAAGAACTATATATTATAGTTCGTTAGACTTCCTTACTACTTCCAAACATAACGTTCTTTTAAATGCGTAAGAAAACTATAATCTTCAATGTCTCTTTGAATTCTGCCAATTAGTATTCCTGGTTTCACATTTTGTTGTTTCGCAAAATTCAAGACACTAGTTTTATCATATTTTCCCATAAATTTAAATTTATCATATTCTTCGTTTGAAATTAAAATATTACTGGCGAACTCATCGGCTTTAATTTCGGCGTCACTTTCAGTAAAACTATAGTCAATTAAATTATCACAAATATCATCATTGATTAAATGTCCAATTTCATGAAATAAAGTAAACCAAAATATATCGGAAAAAGACTGACGTATTGTCATACATAAAATTACTTTAGAATCTTTTTTTTGTATAAAGCCATATACTGGCGCCCCCTTAAAATGTTTAACCACCTCAAATATAATTCCACATTCTTTAAAAATTTCTTTTAATCTAATAACCATTGCATTCGGTTCTAAAAACATTGTTTGTTTGATTTCATCAAATTTTGAAGATAATTTTTTTTTGTCAAAATTAGTATCTAATGATTTTGAACTAGTAAATTCTTGACATATTTTTTGCCAAGCGTATAGTACATAAATATTAATTTTTAATTTTGATGATCCTCTAAATGCCGTTTGTTGATATGGTAAACTGGGAATTACTGTTAAATCGTTAACATTTAAAAATTTTCTCATATTCAATACTTGTTTAGCTTTATCTTTATATTTAGCAATTATGTTATTATCTTCACAATACTTCATTATTTCTTTTAATTCTGATAAAATTTCAAATTCTTTTGATTCAATATTGTTTTGCTTTTCTAATTCTAAAATTTGACTATCATAGATACCCTGTAAGTTAATCCAAAAGGATGTTGGAATACTTAAAGCATACTCTAATCTATTAGCAAATTTTGAAGATATATTTTTCTTTCCACTTATTACTTCACTAACGTGTTTTGCAGAAAATCCAGTTCTAATTGCGAGTTCTTCCTGTGTCATATTTCTATCTTCTAATACTTCTTTAATCGTTTCTCCAGTATGTATAATTAAATCAAGGGATAATCCATTCATATTTTCCAGCATGATAATCAACCACTCCTTTTATGTTTATTTTTTGGCATTTTTTTAATGATTCAATATCTAATGAATCAACAATAGGCTCTACTATTAATCTATAATTTTTATTTAAATGTATACCATAACATTTATGTAATTCGCCTAATAATAAATGTGGCTTGCCAAGCGCCATTTCTAAATATTCTTTAAAATTACTAGCGGCCCTTAATTGGTTTAATCTTTTTATTAATGCTTTTGTCATTTCCAACCCAATTTTCTTCTGTATAGCGACTCCGTTTTGTAATATTTTTTCTACTTTTTTGTCATTAAATTCAAAAACCAAACTAGGCCCCCCTTTCTTGATTACCTATTAGGTAATTACAGTATACAACATTTAATTAAAGAATACAATGTTTTTTTGTTTTTTCGACAAAAAAGAACTATATATTATAGTTCATTAATGTTTTTGTCATAGTATTCTTCAGGATTAACATAAGTACCATTTACTTTTATTTCAAAAACTACATGGATACCTAAATTTTTATTGATGTTAGATTTTCCACTTTTACCAATGATATCTCCTTGGCTAATTTGATCGTTTACTTTTACGTTAACAGATTCTAAACTTTGATAAATGATTGTTACCTTGTCTGATGCTTTAATTTCAACAACGTTTCCTAGGATTTTATCTTCGGATACATTGGTTACTGTTCCGCTTAAAGCACAAACAACCTCAAAACCTTTTTCAACGCCACCATAAGCAACGCCATTATTTTGCATGTATGTTTGTTCATAACTTATAATTGAATTTTCTTGGTCTTTTTCAGAACCTTTGTAATTATAGAAATTTTGAACTATTTTAACAGTGTCATCAGTATAAGGTCTAATGATAACGGCTGCATTACTTACAACAGGAACTTCGTCACTACCAAAAAGTCTTGAAACGTATTGTAAATCATCATTTTCTTTTGGAGCAAGATTGTTTTGCGAGAAATCTACGTAGTAAAGTGCGGCTAATAATAAAGCGCACACTCCAGCACCAATACCATAGATAGCTGGCTTCTTCAATTCTATTTTCTTCATAATTTCACCTCTACTATCATTTTGGTCGTATTAGGCAAAATTATACTATATTTTTTTAATTTCTGTTCCTTGGTAATAATGTTTTAAAATTTTATCGTATTCGTATCCTTCTTTAGCCATTCCTAAAGCACCATATTGGCTCATTCCGACTCCATGACCAAATCCTTTAGTATTTATGGTAACTTTTTCTTCATTTTGAACGATACTAAAATAATTTGATTTTAAGGATAGTTTAGTCGCAACATCGCGACCTTTAAAAGTTTTTCCATTTATTATAATAGTTTTCACTCTACCAGTACTTGTTTTTTCGGTTACTTCATAAGTTATTTTTTCATTAAATTCTAAACCCAACTTTTGATAAAAATCATTTAAAGTATAGGTAGCAGTTGATGTATATGAGGGTGCTGATTCATCCCAAGTACTTGAGACACTTCTTAAATATGGAACTTTTGAAACAAAAACTTCTTCACTATTCTCGGTTTGACCAGTGCTTGTGGAGAAAAATAAAGTACTGGCAATTTGACCTTCATAAGTTAAATATTCACCGTTTGTTTCGGCTACTGCTTTTTTTAATTTATTAATACTTTCATTATATTTATCTTTCCATTTTGCTTTTAGCTCATCATCAGATAAATATACTTGATTTTTAATAGTATTAACAACATCATATTCATTACCCGCGCTTTTAGTCATCTGGGATAAAACATAACTTCTAGCCGCTACTGCTTGGGCTTTTAAAGCTTCTAATTCAAAACTAGTTGGCATTTCACCCGCAAGTACTCCTTTGACATAATCTTCCAATGGAACTTTACTTATTGTATTATTGCTTTCATTTTTTACTCTCACTACTTTATTCGACATATATTGAAACTTTATTTCATCGGTTCTGACAAATACACTAACGATTATAAAGGGGACCAATATAACTAATAAAGTAACTAAGAGCATTTTTTTCATAGCAAAGTTCCTTTCTAACTAATCATTGAATAATCAAAAAAATCGTATAAGAAATTTACTACTAAATATGATAAGGACATGCTTATCATTAAATATAATATTCTTGAAGCTAGATATTTATTCTTCTTAAAAACATTTGTAATATTTATACTATCTAGGGCCCAGATAGCAACAAAGGTAAAAATAATATATAAAATTGCTTTTAATAACATAATTAACCTTTATAATTATTGAGTGCGTCTACACGATTTTTATATTTTTCGGTGTTAGCAAATTCAGTTTTTAAGAAAACATCTAATATATCTTTAGCTCTAAAAGTTGGCATTTTACCATTTAAAGCGATAACATTGGCATCATTGTCTTTTCTTGTTAATCTGGCCTCTTTAATGTTGTTTACTTTAGCACATCTAACTCCAGATACTTTATTACAAGCAATGCTGATACCAATTCCACTACCACAAATTGCGATACCTTTTTCGATTTCGTGATTTTTAATAGCTTCAGCTAATTTGAAACCATAATCAGTATAATTATCGTTTTTATCACCTTCACCACCATAGTCAACTACAGTATATCCAATTTTATTTAAATATTTTGTAAGTTTTTGTTTTAATTTATATCCTCTATGGTCGCAAGCTACTCCGATTTTTTTTAAATTAGGAACTTCCATTTGTACGATAGTTTTTTCTTGATAGTCGTTTTTAACTATAGCTTCTAAACTAGATTTATCAGTAATATTTTCTTCAATGTTATTTAGAACTTCTATTCCTTTTTGAGTCTCATCTTTAGTTTCTACTACTTGTTCTGTTTCAGGGATGTCTTCTGTTTTGTTTTTTTCTTTATCAATGTTAATATCTTCAACATTTAATCTTTTGGTTTCATCCATATAAATTGACCTCCTTCATTATCTTCCCCATTATAGCACTTATTTATGAATTTTTTAAGAATATATTAAAAAAAAGAAGAAAATATGCTATAATATTTAAAGGAAAGCAGTAATTTCAAATTATTGCTTTTATTTTTTGAAAATTTTCCAGTTTTTGCCAGTTTTTGCTACGAAAGTTTCGTTAAATCAAGAAAATAATATCGAGAAATGTGATAATTATGGTGAGGTGTTTTGTATGATCGGAAAACTATTAAAAGTAATTAGATTAAATAAGGGACTAAAACAATCCGACTTAGCAGCTAGACTTAATATCGCCCAAACAACATTATCTGGTTATGAAACTAGTTATAGTAATCCACGTTTTGAAACAATTGAAAAATTTGCAGATAATTGCGATTATGAAATTGTCTTCAGAAATAAAAAAGATAAAACTGAAATTACAACGGCAACAATTGAAAGAGTAGATGTTTAAAAAGCTTCTGTAGTGTTAGAGGTTTTTTTATTTGCCATGCTTATAATAATTGATATAATTAAAGGGTTAATTATTACATTAAGAAAAATTGGTGTTTTTATTATTTTGTTTATTCCATAAAAAAATAATCCTTATTGGATTATTTTACGAATGGTAATAAAGCCATAAATCTAGCTTTTTTAACTTCACCAGCAATATGTCTTTGGTGTTTTGAACAAGCACCAGTAATTCTTCTTGGTAAAATTTTACCTTTATCCGCACTTACGTATTTTCTTACGATTTCTGCGTCTTTATAATCTACTGATTTGCCAGCACACATTTGACATATCTTTTTCTTTTTTCTATAAAAATCTGCCATTGTTATCCTCCTTTATTAGTCTAAGAAATTATCATCGATTGATACATTGTCACCAAAGTCAGCAAAAGGATCTTCATCAATATTAACATCATTAGCTGGAGCTTGATTGTAATCATACGGTGTAGGTCCATTACTAGTAGCTCTTGCTTCAGCCTGTCTCTTAGTATCTAAGAATTGTACTGAATCAGCCATTACGTCGAAAGATGTTCTTTTGTTACCATCTTTATCTGTATAACTACCAGTTTGAATACGACCTTCAATTGACACTTGACTACCCTTATCTAAGTAGTTCGCACAGTTTTCTGCGGATCTTCTCCAAACACTGATATTGATAAAATCAGCTTCTTTTTGTCCTTGGGCATTGTTAAAAGTTCTATTAACTGCAATTGCAAAACGCGTATATGGAATGTTAGAACTAGTATATCTTAATTCTGGTTTTGCGGTTAATCTACCTACTAAACATACTCTATTCATAAATAGTACCTCTTTTCTTAATCTTCTATTTTAGTAATTAAGTGACGAATTACGTCTTTGCTAATTAAAGCTAAACGGTCAAATTCGTTAATAGCTTGGTCGTTGTTTGCTTCAACATTATAAACATAGTAATAACCAGTTTTGAAATCTTTGATTTCATAAGCTAATTCTCTTTGTCCCATATCTTGTTCTTTTGTTATTTTTGCACCATTAGTAGTTAAAATATTCCCGAAGTCTTTGATAGTTTTTTTAACTTCGTCTTCTCCTAATGTTGGTTTAACAATAAACATGATTTCATATTTTCTCATCGTTACACCTCCTTATGGTCTATTGGCTTCCTTTAGAAGCAAGGAGTAAATTAATACTCGTCTTTGATTATAACAAATTTTCTTGCTTTTGTAAACAAAAAAACTAGTTCTCTAAAATATATTAGAAAACTAGAATATTATGTTCAACTTTATTAGAACTGTCATTATTATATCTATGATAAAGAGGATACCAAATATAAGCGTTAAAAACTTAGGAATTTTATTTATAATACACTCTAAAGCAGGATGAATAATATATATAAATATTACACTCATTATGCCCCATATAAGCGCCATCTCTAAACATATGTATTTGCCCATATTAAATTTATAATCAGTGTAATCCCAAAAAGAAAATCCAAATGTTAGTTCAATTAAAACTCCACCAATCCATTCCAAGAAAGTTATTAAAATTGTTACTATCAAGAAAACAATTATTGTCTCTACCCACCTTGACATATGCAAACTTTTAAACAGTTTTTCGGAAATAATTATTATTAAAACTGAAGCAAAACCATAAATAGGAGTCCATGGCCCAAATAATATTCCACTGGTTGCATTAGCACCAATGGCGTATCCAAATATCATTTCTAAAATAAATCCTAAAACCGAATAAATAAAAAAACAATTAAGTAAATACATATTATCACCAATATTAATATGTACTTTTTAATTGTTTTTAAACGTTTTCTTTAAACTAAAAGTTTTTAAATATATTTATACATTAAATCTAAATAAACAGATATCTCCGTCTTGCATAATATATTCTTTACCTTCAAGTCTTGTTCTACCTGCCTCTTTAACTTTCAATTCGCTACCGTATTTTTCTAAATCTTCAAAACTCATAACTTCGGCTTTAATAAATCCTTTTTGAAAATCAGTATGAATAATTCCTGCACATTCTGGTGCTTTCATCCCTTTTTTAAAAGTCCATGCCCTTACTTCATCAGTTCCTGAAGTTAAAAAGGTTTCTAAGCCTAATAGAGTATATGATTTTTTTATTAATTTATCTAAACCGCTTTCTTCTATTCCCATGTCACTCAAAAACTCTAATTTATCTTCATCTTCTAATTCTGATAATTCTGCTTCTATTTTAGCACATATAACGACTACTGATGCTTTTTCTTTTTTTGCATAATCTTTTAATTTTTTAACATATTCATTTTCCGTAGTTACTTCATCTTCATTAACATTCGCTACATAAATAATTGGTTTCAACGTTAATAAAGTGAATGATTTTAATATCTTTAGCTCGTCTTCATTTAAATCTATATTTCTAGCCGGAATATTTTTCATTAATGATTCACTAACTTTTGTTAAAACTTCAAGTTCTGCTTTTGTTTCTTTATCGTTTGCTAATTTATTTTTTTTGCCCATTTTAGTTAATCTAGTTTCAATTATTTCTAAGTCTGCTAAAATTAACTCGACATTAATTATTTCCACATCTCTGATTGGATCTACACTGCCTGTTACATGAGTTATATTAGCATTGTCAAAGCATCTTACCACTTCACAAATTGCATCTACTTCTCTAATGTGTGAAAGAAATTTATTACCTAATCCTTCACCCTTTGAAGCCCCTTCGACAAGTCCAGCAATATCTGTAAATTCAAATGTTGCCGGAATTGTTTTTTTAGGCTTATACATTTCGGTTAAAAAATCTACTCTATGGTCTGGCACTGTTACCATTCCGACATTAGGTTCAATGGTTGCAAAAGGATAATTTGCTGCCAATATATTTTGTTTTGTAATTGCATTAAATAAGGTTGATTTACCAACGTTAGGAAGACCCACTATACCTGCTGTTAAACTCATTTTCATCACCAATATATATTATACTATAAAAGCTTTTATTTTCAAAGGAATATTGATTATTACAGTAAATGAAATGTTATTATAAAGGTCAGAAAAATAAAATTTAGGCCATCATGTATTCTCCATATAGTTTCAATAAATCAAATAAGTTATATCAAAAACATTACTATGAATTAATACTATTTAAAGTCAAAACGCTAAAGTAACAATGGTTACAATCAACATATATAAATTAAAACACAATCAAGAATACTGACTGTGTTTTAATTTATATACATAGTTTTTAAAACAATCATTTTTCGCAAACACTACTAGAAGATATGTTTATCTATGCTTCTTATTTCTCCTAATCAAGGAGAGGGATAATACTTGTTCTCTAGCTATTCACCTTAGTATATAACCTAAAGCCCAAAGTTATTAGAGAAATCAGGACGAACGCCGCCACTGTTGTATGCGTTGTTGTTGTTGACATAGCCAGTACTGTTGACATTGAATGCATTATGACGATTGCCAAGGTAAGGCGGACTAAACAAATCCTGTAATATAAGTATTACCCCACAATTTTTCGAAATAAATTATAGCAATTGCCATGCTTTAAATGGCTTTTGTAACTATTGATTATTTCCTGATTACACTTCTTTTTTATTTTTTTCTTAAATCTTTGCTTTACATCACGCCTAACTTTCATTATTATTTTTTTGTTTTTAATATAAAATCTGAAACCAACAAAATCAACTCCATTTTTACTGATATTGATTATTTCGGTTTTATCATTTAGTTCAAGTTTATATTTTTCAACCACTTTTTTTATTTCTTTCAAACATTGGTTTAACTGTTGTTTATCGGTACTTAATAATATACCATCATCCATATATCTTATATAATACTTTATTTTTAATTTTTCTTTTATATAATGATCTAGTTCATTTAAATAATAAACAGCAATTATTTGACTAGTCATATTTCCAATAGGAAAGCCTTTACCGGTTTCATAACATGGAATTCTGTTGATTTCTGCTATTTTAAGTTGTTTTTCTTTCAAACTAATATTTAATTTGTTTATCCTAATAATTTCTTTTTCTTTGAGCCTTAATATACTTTCATTTACACTAGGTTGGTTTGTCGATTTGATTAACTTATTTAATAAATCTAAGGCATATTTATCTTTTATTTTTTTTTCCAATAAATTCATAACGATTTCATGATCTATTCGGTAAAAATATTTATAAACATCAAATTTCAAAGCATAAATTGTTTTATTATGTTTAACTAATTCTACCAAGTATTTTTTTAGCGTTCTAATACCATAATGAGTTCCTTTATTTTTTCTAGTTGCTACGTTAGTGTCTATAAGTGAGTTATCTAAAATATCTCTTAAAAAATATTTAGCTACCAAATGATTAATCAATTTATCCCCAATGTTTTGACTCATAACAATTCGATATTTTGGCTCTTTTATTAAAAAAACATTATATTTTATTTGGTTATAACTTTTATTTTTTAATATATTTTGAATGTTTATAATATTGTAAGTATAAAAATCTTCAAATTTATTGATTTTACTTTTATTTTTAACACTTTTTTTCATCGTGTTATACATATCCATAATATTTTCTAAATCAGTAATTTTATCATATAAATTATTAACTCGTTTCACGTTTTAATCCAACTTCTTATTTTTTTTACTAATTCAATTAAATTGTTTCCGATTATTTCATATTTTTTATACGAGATATATCCTTTTTCTTTACTGATTGTAATATAAAAATCCAACATTTTCACTTTGGCTATTATGTATTTTTGAAGAATTGCTCTGTCTTCAAGTTCGTTGGCAAAATATATAAGTTCTAATATCTCATAACTTACCTTGTCTATATTATTTTTTAAAACTTTTTCGGTTCGAGGAAAATTTAAAACTATTTTATCTAAATACAAAATAGTTTTTTTGAATACTTTGGCTATCTCTAAATTATCTTTCATATCAACTTTTCTATACTAGACAAAAGCTCATCAATGTCATATCTACCTCTAGAAGCCTTTATTTTCTTTATTACTTCCTCAATTTTTTTATTTGAATCTTTTCTGATTCTATACTTTGTATAATTATTTTTATTGAATCTTTTTCTGGCAAGTATATTGCATTTATCGACAAGGATGTAGTTTATTTTATTGCTCACTAGCGTTGTTTCTACTTTGGCCAAAGACGATACTGGAAAACCACTTCTTGTTGAGGTCCCGTAAGGTCGCGTTTGATAGTTAAATAACTCGTTTAAAATAGTCGTATCATCTCCATATACTTCAATAAATGTCCCCACTTTCATTAATATCAAATATTCTGGATATTTGTTTTTGTACTCAAAATAAATTTCAATTATTTTCACTGATTATGCTCCTTCTCAAAACAAAAAGTAGTATATCCAAAACAACTTTAAAAACTAAAGATGTTTTAAATGATTATACTACTTTCATTTAAAATATGTAATTTGCTTTATCAGTTTCGCTTAACACCAAAACTGATAGTTTACAGGTCTCAAGGACCCGCTACCAGACTTTTCTAAAGAAAAGCCTGCATATGAATTGCCTAAATTGTTTGGCTATTTTAATTTATAAGGGTCTGACGATGTTCCAGCGCCTGATAATGTGATATTGGATTTTAGATAGAACGCAGGACGAACGCCGCCACTGTGGTACGCGTAGCCGGTGCGGACATAGCCAGTACTGGTGACATAGAAAGCATAATGACGAATGCCAAGGTAAGGCGAGATTGTCCACCACCAATAGCCTGTTTTATATAGATAATTATTTACACTACATGGGTAAGCAGTTCCAGCTGTGGTATTATAATATCCATTAGTTTCTGGTACACACGAAGCATTAGTTGTTGCATTAAACCAATCGCTTACGGTTACTAAGCCTATCTTTCCATTCCATACAT
>CAZIDO010000008.1:0-22206 GCA_964538005.1 uncultured Muribaculaceae bacterium | reverse complement strand
TTAAGTATTTATTAATTATATTTTTAAAATCTAATGGTTTTTTTGAAGTCAAACAATTTATAAGTTTATAAGAAATCATTAATGCATAAGCAGATAAAAGCATAAATACTAATATATTAATAATTTGATGGGGAAATATATATGTAAAACCATATAACACCCCTTGGACCTTAAAGTTAATTATAATGCTACTTAAAGAAAAACCAAGTACAAACGCTTTTAAAAACAACATGAAAATCACTATTATAAATCCAACTACGGATATCCCTAAAAGCCATATAATAGCAGCAAAGCCTACCGTAAATAGTAAAGTATTTATTATTGAGGTATCATAATTTAGTTTATTAGTTTTTACATTAGTAAAAAAACTGTTTAAATAATCTAAAACCATTTTTTTATCGTTTTGATCAATAATAGTTGCAAATACAGAACCAGCCACTACCCCAACAATTACAATAACTAATAGAAAGATAAATAAATTTTTATTAATATGAATATTACTCTTTAACTTGTCCAAATATTTTTTCATAACTTTTCTCCTCGATAAATTATATTGTTTTAATAAAATAATATTCCAAAAATCCGAAAAATATTATATAATTAGTATACGAGGTGATTTAATTGAATAAAAAAGTTCAAAAAGTAACGGTTTGGATTATGTTGATCGTTATTGTCGCATTTTTTATTACCACAATAGTTTGGGGTATGAAATAGTAATTAGTTCAAACGAAAACTATACTTATAAAGTATAGTTTTTTTAGTATTTAACGCATTTATTTACAATATAATTTATAATTTGTTTTCCGGTTTGTTCTGTATAATGCAATCCATCAGTGGTATAAAATGTAAATTCATGATATGAATCACAAAATGTAATATTACTGGCTTGGTTTTCTTTTACGTTTTCAAGTAATATTTGATTAAATGTTTCAATCTTATCGGATACATATTTATCCTTTGAATATCTAATAATATATTTTTGAGGATTTATTGGATTCACAGAAAGCCAGTAAAATTCAACATTTGGATAAGCAATCAATAATTCTTTGTAATATTTTAAATAGTCGCTGGCAACCTTTTTAACAATATTATTAGGAAGATCATTAACTCCCATATTGATTAACACATGATATTTATAATCAGTATTCCTATTATCTAAAACAGACTTTAATTCTGGAAGCGCAGTAGTACTAAACCAATCAATTTTTGCCCCGCTTTTTGCAATAAAACTAATATTATTAGGAATTTGAATGTTTTTGTTGGTTTCGATTTGTTCCATCCGCGAATCACCAATGATAATTAATTTATTTAATATTATATCATTTACTGCTAGCTTATTATTTTTTGTTTCTATAATCTTTTGCTTAACGATTTTACAACTACATTCATTAAAACTGCTAGCGTTTAAAGTGGAAATGAAAATAAAAGTTAAAAAAATTAAAAAAATTAATGAAGACAATACAAGGAGTGCTTTTCTAATAAAGATTGTTTTTTTATTTTTATTAAATAAATTCTTATTTCTTATGATAAGGCACAAAAATAAACATACAAAAATAATAAGATAACATAGAAATGTCACAATATTTGTATGGGTCAAATCAAAAATGAAACTGTCTTCACAAATTTTTAATAACAATTAAAATCACCTTTAATATATTATCATATATAAAACAAAAAATCAAAGTAAAACACACAAATAGTGTGTTTAATAAATAGTAAATTAGTACTTACTTCTTAAAAGTTGTTCAGTATAATATTTGGATTTCATTGATATTTGTTCATTGAAAGTTTTAATACCAATTTCTTCTGGAATCGTTTCTTTATTTGAAAATAAATTTGTTCCTAACCCCAACCTGTCACCATCGATTTCAACTCCAAGAGCACCCAAAGTCGTTGGAAATAAATCGAGGGGTGTATAGACTCTATTTTTCTCTCTATCATTGGCTTCAATACGAGAATTAATAATAGCGTTATACTGTGTTCTAGTGTAATTTTCATCTATCTTATTATAAAAATTAGTCTGTAATGTCAAATGATCTCCAACTAAAACTATTGTAGTATTTTCGTAAAAGTCTTGTTTTTGAATCCAATTAACAAAATCCGTTACCATTGAACTAGAACAATAAAAAGAATTAGCGTATTGTTCTTGGAATTGCGTATCACAGCTACTGTCAACATAACCATCAGGGAAATGAGTATCTGCCGTCAGTAAAGTAAAGTTAAATGGTTCTTTATTTTTGCTTATTTCAAATAATTCTTTTTTGGCATATTCAAATAATTTTTTATCTTCAAATCCCCACCACTCATAATATTTTTTAGAAATGTATTTTTTATCGATAGCAGTAAAATAATCAAATATTTGATAATCACCATGTTGCTTGAAATAATTATCACGGCCAGCAAATTTTGAATCTGAACCTATTGTTAAATAATTATTATAGCCGTTATCTTTTAAAATATCACCTAAAGTAACGACACCTGGAATAAATTCCCCCTCGGTTCCATAGTCATTAGCATTCATAACTGTTTTTAGAGGAATTCCTGAGGTCTGGGCAAGCATACCAGCTATAGTCCATGTAGTCCCTTCGATAGGTATTGGACCTCCCAACTTTGAGGTGTTGGAAAAGTTTATATTATTAACAGCTATCTCCTCTAATCCTGGCATATAGGAAACCTCTACAGCACCGCCATTTTCTTTGCTTAAAGTTGTTGTTTCAGTAGACTCTAAATAAATATAAATTAAATTTTGTTTGTTTTCAGGAAATGAAATTTCAATATTTTGGGGATTAATATATTCCTCCTCATAAATATTTGAAACAAATATTCTATTTTGAATAAAACCTTTAAAATTGAAAGTAAAGAATATAAAAACTAAAACTGGAACATACAAAATTAACAGATAAAAGATATAATGTTTTTTTAAAAAATTAAATGGAAATAAATTAAAAGAAAATGATTTTGTTTTAATTTTCAATTTTAAAGAACATATTCTTCCTGGTTCAAATGAAATAATACCAATCAAAATTAAAGATAATATTGTTGTAAAAACTATAGTAAAAATAATACCATTTTTTAATGCAGAAATACTTGTGCCTTCTGCGTTAAACAAACTATACAATAATTGTTCAATACTGGTATTTTGAAATTCTGTTTTTATATATAAAGAGAGTGATAGAAGTAAAGAAATAATAACAATTGGAATAAATTTAAATTTATTAATTAGTATTCTCTCGTTTTTTTCCATTTTTCTTTTTCTTCTCTATATTTTTTGCTTCTAAACTTAAATCAATATTGATTTTTAAATATCGAATTATGATAGCTATCAACACACTGACAATCATACTTATAACACCATATTTAACTGCTAAAAATGGGTAGTCATGTAATTTAATTAATAAATTATCTTGAATTTGAAAAAACAAAACTGAAACTATAGTAGATATAAAATTTACTATAGTTACAATTAGAGCAAAATTAATAATGCTGTCTCTTACATTAAACTTTTCTTTCTGTAAATGTTCAAGTAAGATAAATCCTATCAAACTAGGTCCGAATAAACAAATAATTAATGACATACTATTCCTCCTATGCTAAATCACATTAAGTATAATAACATATTTATTTTAATAATGAAACAAATATAATTATAAAAACTATTTTAAACTCTTTTTTTCTCTAATCTTATCACCGATAAAAGGTAAAAATATAATAACTGGTAAACAAGCAAATAAACCATACACATAGCGATATTCACTGAATACAGGTGATGCAATCATCATCGTTAGCCACAACCCAAAAAACGGTGAAAACCATAATAAATAATGGTGGCGGTTTACTTTTTTAACAATGCATATAGCTATAATCATTAATAAAGTAACAAATCCTAACCCCACACACCAGCAGACATATGCCCAAGGTGCTTTATGTGAAACTGTATAATCAACGACTTTTTTAAAACCATCTGGTAAAAGAACAGTATTTGTAATACCATAATCCGGAACCGAATATGTTGTCCCTACCGCCCAGTAAGTAACCCCCGGGAACCAATAGCCTAAAGTTTGAGATAAATACGCTTCGATGTAAATTCGTGGATTACTAATTAATAACTTGCCCCACACTTTTACAAATTTAGCTTTATCTTCGTCTAAAAATTCTATATTAACGCTGCCTTTTACTGGATCAGAAATATATGCCAAATATTCTTTTTGAACTTTATCATAATCGAATAGTTCCTTTAAATATTTTTCGGATTCCTGATCAATATTACCACGGGCTGCTATTGTACGCCCAACTTGTTGCAAAGGAATGCTATACGCCTCTGCTGAACGAGTTTTAGCCACTCCAATCGCGCTATATATTGGACCTGTCAAAATAAAATAAAAAGTAAATATTCCGAGTAATATAATAATGAAAGATTTTAAATGTTTTTTTAGTCCATATAAGATAAACGGTGTGCATACAAGTAAAATATAAATACCGTTGTTTCTAAAAAACAAAATAATTAAACATGAAATAACAAAAAGTATCACATTACTTTTGGTCAATTTATCAGCTAAAGACAACTCTACTAACGATATAAGCAATAATACAAAAGCCCCGCCAAACAATATGTCTTTCCAAATCGTCACTGAATAAATAGCATAATTTGGCAATAATGCGTAAGCAAGTAATACACCAAGTATAATATAAATGTTAAATTTATGTTTATATAGAAATCTTACTGCGTATGCAAATATAGCTGATAAAATAAGCATCTGACAAACTGTATAAAAACCTAACGCCCACGTATTATTATGAAAAATTAATTTACCTAGATTATAAAAAGCTCCCTCAAACCAAGTTTGTATAAACGGATGATTATTAGCTAACGTCCCCGTTTCGATATAAGACACTTGTAAATGAGTGTCTGGTGTCATTATTCCAGGGAAAGTACTAAGTAAATAAGGTAGCCAAAGAACAAATATCAAAAGCCAACTAAAGAAAAAAATCTTATTGGGATGCAGTCTTGCAGTTGATGTTTTCAATGAAACTTTTTTTACATTAGAAAAAACTAAATTTAAAAAATGATAAAAGAAAACAAACAATCCTCCAAATATTATTAATGTTTTTAGCAAACTATGTAAAGTAAATATTTGCATAGCCCCCTGCTCTATATAAGTGTTAACTTGTCCACCTACGGCCAAGGAAATAGCTAAAATTATACCTATAACTATTGATAATTTTCTATATTTTATGTTTACTTTATATTTTATAAATAAATACAAAATAAGAAAATAGCCGATTAAAGCAAAGAAATTATATTGTTCGGAAACATTAGCAACTTCTGCAATGGCAATGTATGCATACGATGCTAATGCTATTTTCAAAATAGTTCTCCATGTGTTTTTTGTGAAATTTATTTTAATTTCTGTGAAAAAATCTTTCATTTTAGTCCTCCTAATATTATTTGTTTTTATTCACTTCGTTTTTTAGAATTCCTAATTCCTGAGTTAGGGTTATAATTTTTCGCTTTTGGCTAGATAAAATAGATGTTAAACCAAAACAGATAATCATAAGTAATAAAAAGCCTATAAGAAAAATCATATTTGACACTGTTTTAATCCCAAGAAAGTTAGCAAAACTCTGCAACAATCCAGGTATAAACAAAGCTAAAAGCATTAATATAGCGGCAAATAACCAAATTAGAGAATACTGAACTGAAAGACGTTGTTTTTTAATACTACGGTAAACTATATAAAAAAATATAACTGAAACAACTAAAAGTTCAATTACTAAATTAATTGCCATTTTTCCCACTCCTTTTTTGTATGCTTATTGAAGTAACAAGCAAAGCTATAGAAACTTTAATCATATAATATGCACTTTTTAAACTTTTGATAGATGACTCTCCACCTTCGCGCTCTCGCATATTAACTCCAACTTCTTTTATTCTGTAGCCTAGTTTTGCTAACTCTACGATAGTTTCTGGTTCTGGATAATCAGTCGGATATTTTTGGGAAAACAATTTAATTACTTTTTTATTCGCAGCACGATAACCAGATGTAACGTCTTTTATTTTTTTGCCAGATAAAATTTTTATAAAAAATGATAAAATATTTATTCCGAACTGACGTGCTAAAGTAGATTTAAATTGGCTTTCATCTGCAACAAATCTAGAACCAATAATCATATCATATTTATCCGCGATGATAGGTTCAATTAATCTATCAACATAGTTAATGTCATGTTGCCCATCGCCATCAAATTGAATAGCAATATCGTAGTGATTATTATGAGCATACTTATATCCCGTTTGTACTGCCCCACCAATACCTAAATTATTTATTAAATCAATAAAATTCAAATTATTTTCAACACAAATTTTCTTGGTGTCATCAGTTGATCCATCATTGATTATTACATAATCCAATTGATATTTTTTATAATCTTTTATTTGTTTAACTGTATTTAAAATGTTAGTTTCTTCATTATATGCCGGAATTATTAATAAAACTTTAACCATTTACCACACTACTCCTTCGTTCTATTTTAATTATAAATTATTTTTTCAAATAAATCAATGTTTTACTTCTTTTGTTTCTGGGGTTATTAAAAAAATAAAGAGATTTTTCATCTCTTTATTTTTCTGCTTCTTCTAACATATTAGTTATAAATATTCCATATCCTTTGTGGGGATTATCAACAACAACGTGAGTTACAGCTCCAATAATATAATCTCCTTGAATAATTGGAGAACCGCTCATTCCTTGTATAATGCCATTTGTTTTATCTAAAAGTTCTTTATCAATAATTTCGAATACAAAATTTTTATTTTTTTGATCGGCTTTATTTATTTTTGTTATATTTATTTCATACTCTTTAATTTGATTGCCATCCAAAACGGTTAAAATTTTAGCGTTACCTATTTTAATTTGTGATGGTTGCGCAACTTCATATGTATCTTTTTTTGGTAATTCACTCGTGTAAGTACCAAAAATACCTTGAGTTGTATTTGTAGCTACGTCACCTGTTGTCTTAGTTGCATCATATTTTGCCTTCTTTTCACCAGGATTTCCGTCAGAACTCGGAATTACGCCAGTAACAGTAGAATCAAAAATTTTTCCATCTTTAATTTCTAATATTTTTCCTGTTGTTTGCTCTTGGATTTCATGGCCCAGCGCTCCAAATAATTTAGTTTGAGGATCAATAAAGGTTAATGTGCCAATACCTGTTACACTATCCTTGACATAAAGACCAGTTTTGTAAACATTGTTTTCATCTTTATATAAATTAAGTGTGGCAGTTTGCTTTTTACCTTCTCTAATATACCCTACAGAAATTTCATTTGCTGCCTCAGCGTTGATTTTTTGTGCCATTTCCTCAATATTAGAAACTTTTTTATTGTTGATACTTGTAATCAAATCACCAGTTTTTAAACCCGCATCACTTGCTGGCGATGTATTTTCAACTTTGTATACTCCAACAATTAAAACACCTTTAGAATTTAAAGTAATTCCAATGTTTTCGCCACCAACAATCACGTGGTCTGAATAAGCCGAGACACTAAATGGAATAATAAGAAAAGCTAGAAGAAACGTGATGATAGTTTTTTGAAAATTTTTAAAAAACACTAAATCATCTCCTATATATATAAACAGACTACAATATTAGTATAAGATATTTTTTAAAAATTAAAGATAGAAAAAAATAACAATTTTTAAATAAAAAAATGCATTAAAATGCATTAATTTAGTTTATTTGTATTTTCAAATTCGATAGTTTGATCATTAGTAACATCTTTTTTATTAACAGATAGTAATAGCATCCCACAAATTAATCCTAGGAATAAGGTAACTATCCATTCATCAAAGACGTTTCCACTAACTATACCTGCTCCAAATACCAATACGATACTAATAATTAAAGAGATATTTTTAAAATTGAATTTATTTTTCATATCCTTAAATATCTTAACTATTGCATAGCCTAAAACTAAAAGATAAGGAACGATGAATAATATAATTCCTACAACTCCGATAGAATACATATGAACATATATATCGTTTTCCATATAACATGGAGCATTGCGCAATCTAGTAAAAGACATACCTACAATATAATCAGTTGGACGATCATTTAATTCAATAACACGTTTAGTAACATCTATTTTAAGTTGTCTATGATTAGCGCGTTCTTTAAAAGGAATTTCAAATTCTGCCAACCAAAAATCTGGATCTTCTTTATATGAATATATTTTTTTCACATATAATTGGTCGGTTCCGAAAGTTACGTTGTATTTTTTTACGAAATCTACTTTTTCCTTTTTCAAACTTGCTTTTTCTTCATCAGTTAAATTTTTCTTTTCCATTTCGGCAATATGCTTTTTAAATTCTTTTAAATCTTTTTTCGCATTACTGCCTTTAATACCATCTTCGATTATCTCATCATTATCATTAATATAAGTTCTGTTCATCACTGGTGAAAAAGGTAAAACAGCTGCAAAGAAGGCAGTAATTGCTAAAAATATAATTAAATATTTTTTATTTAATTTCATTTCTTTTTTTAGATAAATAAAGAATAAGTATAGGAAAAGCATTAGAATACATACGGCTAACCAACCCATAGAAGCCACTCTTGTGCCCAGCATTAACATAGCTAAAATTGTAACTGCTAATGTGATAACATGTAGCGGTTTTGGTTCTTTAAAGTAAAAATAAATAATTAAAGGTAATAAACATAGTAGTACGCCACTAACCTGATTTGCCATGTGGAATATTCCTTTTGAAGCAATATCCAAATAAGAATAATCTGTATAGGTATTGCCAGAAAACCATCCAAAGAAAGTTTCTTGTATCTGATTAAATTTACCACTATCATAAGATGATAATGCTAAACCTGTGAAATTAGTAACTACCATAGTAACACCAAAAATTAGTGATACCCAAATGATAATACTTTTAAAATACTTAAAACTTAGATTTTTTTCATAGGTAATAAATATAATCAATAACGGCATAATCATTCTTATTAAATAAAAACCTTCTTTTAATAATGAATAATCCCCGAAATTACCATATGGAACATAAAACGCTAAAGAATTTAAGTGATGGAATATTCCATATATAATGTATATTATAGCCGCTACAATAAAAAATTTGTATTTGCGTTTGTCTTTAAACCAAATAAAAGCGGTTATAAATAATATACCCATTACCAGCATCCTTATAATAGTTGCTGGCGAAAACTTAAATAATGATATTAAATCATCACTATACAATATATAAATATCAAACAATGGTTGAGCAATCATAAACCCAACAAATAAATAAAGCATCCATTTTTTTAATTTTTCGTGATTAAACATTCTACACCTCATCCAGTAAATTTTCTATTTCCTTTATAATTAAGTTTGTGTCATAATTATAATCGCTTAAATTCTTCTTATATGACTCGATTAATTCAGGATTTTCAATAATTTTAAGAGTCCCCTCATATAGTCCCTTAAAATCATTCTCAACAATTATACCATACTTTTCACTCATTATTTCATCAATACTAGCAACTTTTGTAGAAATTACTGGAATATTCAAAATTAAAGCTTCCAATATTACTAAACCAAATGGTTCATATCTCGAACACATAAAAAACATATCAGAATTTTTTACGTATGGAAACGGGTTTTTCATTCTTCCAAGAAGTTCAATTTTTTCTTGTAAATTAAACTGCTCTACTTTGCTTTTTACTATTGCAAAATCTGGTCCATCGCCAATTAATCTAAGCTTGACATTGTCTAACTTGTTTTCTTCATTAAGCTTATGAAAAACGTCGATTAAACGATCATAACCTTTCATATTATGAAAACGTCCAACTGAAATGAAATTTATTTTTTCATCAAATTTTGGATTATCCATTAAAGCCATATTCTTGATTTTCTCAACATCAATCAAATTGTAAATCACTTGACAGTCAGTATCTGGATATTTAACTTTAAATTTTTCAACTACTGCTTTAGAAATACCAATAATTTTGTCAAAATATTTAAATGTACAGGCAAATAATTTTTTATATTTTGCTGTACAATCATACATTTCATAATCGGTATGTAACCAATGATATTTCTTTGTACTTTCCCCGTATGCAGTAAACAAAGCACAAAAACCATCTTTAAAAGCGATTTCCACATCGTATTTATCTTTTATTATTTTGGTACGTTCTTTTTTAATCTTGTTTTTTATTAAAGATGTTTTCATAAGAAAAATTAAATAGATTTTTTTTAATATTGTCTTAACATTTTTTGTTCGAAGTACCTCTTTAATTGATAAATCAACGACATCAAAAAAAGGTGTCCCATAGAATATTTTGACTTGTTTTGGTAAATTAGTTAAATAATCTCCGTTATTATGCAATACTAAAATATCAATCATATACTTTGAAAGATTGATTCGTTTGAGAATGTCTTCTAATAGCACAGACACTCCACCCATTTGCTTTTCGTCGACAACAAAAAGTACTTTTTTCATTTAAAACACCTCTAATTCATTTTACCAATATTTATTAAATAAATAAAGGCTGCAAAAAAATTGTTGAAAAAAATATAATAAACATTGTTAAATATAGCCTTTATATTACGCGGTGAAGTAATAAACTTATTTTTGCGGTATTTAGGGAAATTTGTTTTAACTTCTTTTTTTACAAAACTAACACCCTCCATAAATTTTGAAAAACTTCCGCATTTAGCTAAACGTTTAATAAAAGTATTATAAGTGTAACGAATATAAGAATATTCTAATTCTGAATAAAATTTTTGATATAACCCATGTTCCTTATAATAATTAATTAAATCGTTGAAATTGTTGATAATATCATATAATTTTTCATTGTACGTATATGTTATCGAACCTTCTGTTTGAACATAATTAATTAGAGGTTCTGTAACCACGCCTATTTTATTTAATGATGGAAATAATTTGAAATTAAAATGTACATCTTCGTACCAAACATTTTCTTTAAAATCTATGTCTTCTAAAATTTGTTTTTTATATAGTTTGTTCCAAACGACACCTGCCGAATAAGAAAAAATTAAATACTTTTTTAAATCTTCCAAGTTATTAATATCAGTTTTAGAACCGTTAGAAATAGTTACATTTTTCTTAGGATAAATTATGTTAACATCACATACAGTAATGTCAAAATCGTCTGATATTGCTTTTTCATATAGCTTTTCATACATAGTTGTCTCGACATAATCATCACTATCTAGAAATGCTAAAAAATCACCTGTGGCTTCTTTCATACCTAAATTTCTTGCTTTAGACTGTCCACCATTTTTGACATGTAAAACCTTTATATTATTGTAATTTAAAGCATATTCGTCTACGATTGATGGGGTTTTATCTGTGCTGCCATCATCAATAAAGATTATTTCCAAGTCTTTTAACGTTTGATTAATAAGGCTATCTAAACAGCGTTTAACGCAAGCTTCGGCATTATACCCTGGTACGATTACACTAACTTTCATAATTACCTCCTAATTAATTTAATTAACGCTATTTTATTATAATAAAATAAATAACACATCACTTTATATTTCCATGACTCTAATTTGAAATATTTGTTTTTCTTCCATTTTGGAAAATGTTGTTTGATAACATTATGGACTTTTGGAATATTAATTCTTCCTTCAGGATAATCGAAAAACCTTAAATTAGCAGCATGTAATAAATATTCGATGTAAACATATTCAACTTCATCGTAATAGCTTTTAAATATGTCTTTGTTAATAAACTGTTCACGCATATAATCTAAAACATAAAAAATATCTTCCCATTTCTCACTATAACCTTTTTGGTTCAAAGCCGAACCTTCTCTTTGGAAATAATAATACTTCGGTTCTTGTAAATAAGCAATCGAATTAGCAAGTGCACTAACAACCGGCATAATAGCGTTATCTTCAAAGCATCTACCTTCTAAGAAATAAAGATCATTTTCAATAAATAAATTTCTTTTTATTAATTTGCATACTGGTCCAGGCATCGCCGTTATATGTGTTTTATTATTGATTAAAGGAAAAGGAATTAGTTTCTTAGGTATTTTTTTTCCATCCATAAAACTGTCATAATAATCACAATAAATAATGTCTTTTCCATCTGATAAGTTTACTAATTTTTCAAGTGTATCATTTTCAATAAAATCATCGCCGTCAACGAAAAATACATACTCACCCAAAGCTTTTGTTAATGCGAAGTTTCTAGCATAAGCAGCTCCGTGATTTTCTATATCAAAAAGTTTTACTTTTTCATTATTTGAAGCGAAGTTACGACAAATTTCGCCACTTTTATCGGTTGAACCATCATTAATAATAATGAGTTCAAAATTAGTATAGGTTTGGCTTAAAACACTGTTTAAACAACGTTCGATATACTCTTCAACATTAAAAACTGGAATAATTACTGAAATTTTCATAGTTTCTGCCTCCCTATTCATCGATAATTTTAAATAATTTTTCAAGAATTTCTTGATTGAATTTTTCCGGATCAAATGTTTTAGGTTTAAATCCATTATCTAAGAAACTTTTAATTCCGTTATAAAAATCTTCTTCAGTTTGGTTTGTAACAATACCATAGCTTCCTTGTATATCTTTCATTGCATCAGATACATCCGTAGTTATTATTGGAATACCAAGAATCCTAGCCTCAACAAAGACTACTGGATTACCTTCACAGAATGAAGACAATAAAGTTGCATCCGAGGCTTTATAATATACAAATGGATTGTCCTTTTTTCCTAAAAATGTTACAACGTCATTAAGATTATTATTGTTTACATATTCTGTGTATTTATCTTTGTCGGGTCCGTCACCAATCATCCATAAATCAAAGTCGTACCCTTCTTTTTTTAAACGATTTATAACGGATAACATCATAAGTAAATTTTTTGATTTTTCCTCATAACGGCTTACGTTAACGAAGGTTGTTTTTCGTTTTTGAATCCTCTCTTCGTTTGATTTTTGGATTATTTTTTTATAGTCGATTAGATTGTTGAAAACAACTTGCGTCCCACGTAAACTAACATTTCTTTCCTCAAATGATTTTTTTATGGCCTCGGCTACAAATACAATGTTTTTATATTTCTTAATATTAATGAATTTTAAGAAATTATTAAATTCTTTATTGTCCTCTAACATGATTGCAAAATTACCATGAATCCATATAGCGTTATTTTTCGAAAAATGGAATGCTAATTTGGTGCAAGCTCTTTCAGTAGTTGCATAACATGCCGAAAAATCAAATTTATTTTTATATTTGATTTTATATGATGTTAATTTATATAAGTTCTTAATTTTTCTAATAACTGAATTTCCGGTAGTACACATGTTAAAACCAATTATTTTTACTTGTTCAGGTACCTCTTTAAGAAATATACCTTCTTTTTTAACTAAAAATAAAGTTACATTGTATTTAGTGTAATCAATGTTTTTAAGCAAACTTATAAGAGCGGTTTCAATCCCCCCAATATCTAAGTTATATGAACAAAAAGCAATATTCTTCATCGTATCCCACCTTATATTTATTTATGTCTTCTTTTAGCAAATACTAGTTCTTTTACTTTACCATATAAAAATTCAAAAATATCATCTTTGGTTAATTTCAAAATGACAAAGTATATTATTATTGCTACTACTACTTGTAAAATGTTTGTAACAACGCCTACTCCCATATAAAAACCAATCAACAAAACCGCTACACCCATAATTAATGATGTTCCTAAGTATTTGAAAAATTTAGGAACGATTCCTTGAAAATTGAAGTCATTTTTAACATATCTATATTGAACAAAGAGAACAATAAATTCAGTAAATACTGAGGCAATCGCAGCTCCATAAGCCCCTAAAGGCTTTATCAATATCAAATTTAAAATTAAACTGACAACACAACCTGCTACCACAGACATAGTATATTGCTTGGTTTTGTCAAAGGGAATTAAATATTGAGTCCCAAAAACATTAGACATCGAAATAAATATTATTGACGGCGCTAAAATACAAATAATATAACCAACTTTGGTAAATTCTTCGGTTAAAAACCATGGAATAAAGAATGGCGCTAAAGCAGCAAAGCCAATAGTTAATGGAATCGCTAATAATAAAGCTACTTTTAAAGTTTTATTAGTAATCGCCTTTGCTTCATCTTCGTTACCTGAGCTTCTAATTTCGACCACTCTCGGTAACATCACTGTACCAATTGCAGTTACAACTAATAAAACCATTGTTACCAATCGGTATGCATAGTTGTAAAAAGCTACTTCATTGATATCCTCGTAGAACCACCCTATCATCGTTCGGCCTAAGATACAATATATACTGGTAGCTATTTGAGGAATAAAAAGCCCTAAAGCACCTTTTAAATGCGAATACGCTTCTTTTAATTTAGGAACTTTATAATCTACATAATCTTTTATTTTATAAAATAAAGCTAAACTATTTAAAACCGAAATCACTGCGAGAAACACAGTATAAAGAATCAAATCATTAGCATCGTGTATTAAGAATATTATTCCCAACACAGTAAGTGCTTTAATAATAATATTTCTAATTGATATTTTTTTAAAGTCTTGAATCCCAGAATAAAACCAACTTATTTCAAAAGCGCTAGACAAAATTAAAATACCTTGAATAATAAAAACATTTTTATATTCAAAATCGGTAAATAAAATTAATCCCATAAATATAGCACATGAAATTAAGATATTTACTAATTGTAAAGTAAATATTTGACTAAATTTCTGTGACAAAAGCTTACGGTCGTTTTTAACCGCTACTTTAGCGATTTCTTTATTACCGTAAATTGCTATCCCAAACATTCCAATAATAGTAAACCAATTGACGATCGTATAGGTATAATCATATATACCTAGATTTGTTGCCCCTAATGTTCTAGCTAAAAACGGCGCGGTTATAATTGGGGTCAAGAATGTTAGAATTTGGTAAATCATATTATAAAAATAATTTACAGAAACTTTATTTTTTTTCATAATGACACCTAATGAACAGCCTTATAAATTTTATTTGATAAATAATTAAATATCAATTTTGATGTAACTGGATTTAATAATAATTTATAAGCTGTGCCTTTTCTTCCTATATAAGGCCTTTTATTTATTTCATTAATAATTTCATTACGATGTTTTAAACAACGTTCCAACATAGAATACGATATTTTTAATTTTTCTTTAAACTCTTTTTCATCACCAATTTGAGCGATTGAAGCATTCATTTCAAGCTGTTTCAAAAACATTTTAAAGTAAAATGCGTTACATTTTATATTACCCTTTTCATATTGGTCCATAATTGATGAAAATATAGTATAAAAATAATCGGCTATTTGTGGTTTCGCATCAGTCCTAGTATTTCCTTCACGTTCTAAAAGATAATAAGCTACGGTTTCATCAATATACATAGCTTTTTTTACTTTTAAAATGTAAAGAAGATATAGAACGGCATCTGTATAGCTTATTTTATGAGGAAATTCAATTCCTTTAGCTAAAGAAGTTTTGTATAATTTGCCGTGTGGACTTTCACTAATAAATAAGAATTTTTCTAAATCTTCTTTTGTTTCACACACTTTATTAAAAGGTATATCACATAGTCTTGGATCAGCACCTAGTGGCGCTTTAACTTCTTCTAAATCATTAGAGTAAACATCATTGTGTCTACCAACTACAAAGTCCAAATCATAACTTGAAGCCGCTTGATATAAAAGTTCTATAGCATTTTCTGAAATCCAATCGTCCGGATCACAAATAAGGAAGTAATCAGTTTGAATATTGTTAATTGCATATTCTAAAACCGAACCATATCCCCCATTTTCTTTTTCAATACATTTTATACGGCTATCTTCCATCGCGAACTCTTTCACAATTTGAACACTATTATCAGGCGAACCATCACTAATTGCCCATATTTCTATATCCTTAAATGTTTGCTTTGTTAAAGAATCTAAGCATTTACTAATATACTCTTCAACATTGTAAATTGGTACAATTACGCTTACTTTTGACATTCTATTCCTCCTCTAGTTTTCTATAAAGTTCTAAAGCTTCGTTTATTACAAGATCCATATTATAGTATTTATATTGCGCTAAACGACCAACTAAATATAAATTATCGTATTTTGAACTTTCGTCTTGATATTGTTTGTACATAGTTAAATTGTCATCGTTAATAATTGGATAATATGGGATATCTGAGCTATCTTTATTAAATGCCAACGGATATTCTTTCATCGTTACAGTATTAGCGATATCATCACCGTTTTGGATAGTCATATGTTTATATTCTGTAATACGTGTAAATTCATCTGCTTTTGTTGGATAATTAACTGTACCAACTGGTTGAAAATATTTTTTTGAAAATGTTTCAAATTTAAAATGTAAACTTCGATATGGTAAAACACCAAATTTATAATCAAAAAGTTCATCTAATGCCCCTGTATAAATAACTTTGCCTTTAAATTCTTGACCTTGATATAAAATTGTTTCATTAAATTCAAGAACGTCTTTTGCATCGGTATTCAAACTTAGAGTAATATTTTTATTGTTTAACATTTGTTCAAATATAGTAGTATATCCACCCTCTGGCATACATTGAAAATCATCATCAAAATAACGATCATCCTCTGATATATAAACAGGAACTCTGTTGGTAACGTTTGGATCTATTTCATCTGGTGTTTGTCCCCATTGTTTCATTGTATAGTAAAGGAACACATTTTCATAAACATATTCTGCTAAATCATTTATATCTTTGTCTTCATCTTTTCTTAATTCCAAAATTGGAATTTTTTTATCTTTCCCAAATTTAGTTTCTAACATATTTATTAATTTATCAGCTTTTTCTTTTGCAAAACTTTTTTTTATTGAGGTTAAATTAAAAGGAATTGGTACCAGGATGTTATTTACCATTCCAAGGACTCTATGCTCATATTTAAACCAACTACCAAATTGTTTTAGATAGTTAAAAACATTCTCATTTTTAGTATGAAATAAATGAGGTCCATATTTATGTATGATTATTTTATTATCATCTAAATAATCATACATATTCCCACCAATGTGATCACGTTTATCTATTAAAAGAATTTTCTTTTCTTTTTGTGACGCTAACCTTTCAGCTAATGTCGCTCCTGCGAAACCAGCTCCTACTATTATATAATCAAAATTCATAAATTACCTCCCAAATATCTAGCCTTTTAACTACGATATATTAAAAATTATATCAGTTTTTTGCGCAAAAGTAAAGGAATGAAAAAGATTCATTCCTCTTAATTTGTGTCTATATATTTTTCTAATTTTTCAATAAAGCTTTGGGTGTTTGATACATATTTATTTGGTTTAAAATTCTTAGCTATTGCTAAAACTTCATCAAGTTTATCGAAATCATCTAACTTAATTAAATATCCCGATTCGCTAAAATTATCGATAATTTGTAATTGATGATCATTTGTGTGTTCACCATATTGTTTCAAACGTGGTGCAGCAATAACAACTTTATTGCGCTTTAAACCATTAATAATTGATCCCACTCCACCATGGGTAATCAACAAATTACATTTTTCCATATATTTTTCAAATTCATCTATAGGTAATAAATCAAAAACATCCATATCATTTGATTTGAATTTAGTATAACCAGCTTGAACTACAACCCTATCTGTAATATTTCCGTTATCGATTTGCGTTTGAATTGCAGTTAGCAAGCGTTCAAAGGACTTATCCTGAGTTCCTAGTGTAACAAAAATCAAAAAATCCACCCCCAATAATGTGCTTTGGGATAAAGTTTCAACATCCCTTCCCACTGCACAATAAATAAATCCGCAAAGTAATATATTAATTTACCCGTAATAGTTTTTGAACTGGAATTCGCAAAAGTTTCAATAAAAATTATTTTACTACCAAATATTTTGCCCAGACAACACATTGGCCCTGCAATATGAGCTCCGGTACTAACAATGTATTTTGGTCTTATTTTAATAAATAAAAACAAGCTAATAAAACAGTTTGCTAATAACTTAAAGGGATAACTTAACAGATGATCCTTAGTGCCATAAATTAAAAAATGGACATTGTTAAATTTATTTTTTAAGCTAATATTAGAATCTGTTTTTTCTGTAATTAATGACGAATCGTATTTCTTAAAAAGAGGTTGCAATCTTAGTAGTTCATCTAGATGCCCACCAGTACTCGAAATAAACATTACTTTTTTCATCGTTTTCGCTCCTATCTTTTTTTAATTATATCAATTTTTCGCTTAATATACAACTGTCAAATATAGTAAACAGGTAATTATTTCCTTATCGAAAAACTAGGTTTTTATCTTTATATACTGTATAATTATTATAGGTGAAGTATATGGAAGAAAATAAGAAAATACCCACTAGCCGTGCAGAAAGACGCATGCTAGAGGATGAAAAAGAAAAAACTATGAAGTTAGAACAAGACGCTTTGGAAAAAAAACGTCAAGAATTAAAATCTATTATTTTTGACAATAATCCAAATAAAAAAGAAGTAAAAAAAGAATATAAAAAAGCAAAAAAAGAGAATGTGTTTAAACCTGAAGTTGAAACAAGAAAGATTAACACTACCGAAAAAAAACCAACCAAAACAAATATCTTTTTATCAATTACGGTGGTAATTTCTGTTTTGTTTACTGGTTTTATGATATATGATTCTTTTAATCAAGAAAATCAAATATATCAAATCATTAATGCTTTTCTTATTTTATTAATTACTATTTTCTTTGTCGCTTCGTTTAAAAAAATATACGTAAAACATAAAACTATGGCTACAGTTATAACCGCAATATTATTGATAATTTTAATGGGGTTTAATACAGTTGCTATAATGGGTATTATTAAATTACCAAAACAAAGCGCTATCCCAGATTTTAGTAATACTACCCTATCAGAAGCAATTGCTTGGACTGAAGCTAATAACATTAAATTTGAACAATCTTTTGAATATAGTGACGTAACCGAAAAATATGACGTTATTAGTCAAAGCGAAAAAGCAGGAACATTAACAAAACAATTTGAAAAAATTAAATTAACAGTGTCAAATGGACCTGATTATAATAAAGAAGTTGTTGTTACCGATATGGAAGGATGGAACATTGACGATGCTGTAAAAGTTATCGATGAAAATTTCTTAAATAGTGTAACTGTTAATTTTGAAGACAACAAAGAAATAAAACGTGATACAATTATTAACCAAAGTAAAAGCGGAACAATGAAACGTAATGATGCGATTGTTTTTAAAGTTTCAATCGGTGATAAAAGTGCTTTAAAACCAATTAGCATTAAAGATATGAAAAATATGACGACATTTAAAGCTACTCTATACTTAAATAGAAACGCTATTGATTATGAATTAAAGTATGATTTTTCTAATTCTGTAAAAAAAGGAAATGTTATTAGTAGTTCAGTTAAAAAAGGCACTAAAGTGTCACCTGGTGATAAAATTACCTTAACAATTTCAAAAGGCAAAAAGATTGTTGTTCCTGAACTTGAAAATATGAAATTTAGTGAAGTTACTAAATGGTTAACAGGAAACAATCTAAAAATAAATTATTCCGATAAATATGATAATAAAGTTAAAAGCGGTAATGTAATATCTGCCACATATAAAAAAGGCGACATTATTGAAGAAGATACTACTATAGGTATTGTCGTTTCAAAAGGTAAATTACTAATGCAAGAATTTAAGTCATTAGCTGATTTTAAAACATGGGCTGAAAAATACAGTATTAAATATGAAGTAAAAGAAGAATTCAATAATGATGTTAAAAAAGGCGATGTTATTAAATTTTCTATTGAAGCAAACAAAAGCATAGATCCAGATTCTGGAGTTACTGTTTATGTATCAAAAGGTAAAGCTATTGAAATTCCTAATTTCGTTGGTAAAACTAAATCAGAAATTCAAAAACAATGTGATAATTTAAAAATCAGTTGCTCATTTACAACTGAATACTCTGCTAGCGTTAAAGAAGGCAATGCTATTAGTCAAAGTAAAAAAGCTGGCGAACAAGTAGCTGAAGGCGATTCAATTAGTATAGCGATTGCAACTAGTAAGAAAAATAACACCACATCAAGTGGCAGCAACAAACCTAGCGGTGGTGGTGGATCAACAGGCGGTTCAAGTAATACTGGTGGTGGAAATGTGGATACATGTGATAAAAGCAGAACTAAACAAGTTTGGTTAAATGCCAGTGGCTCTGTGTTACAAACACAACAATTGATTAAAAATCAAAACCCTGGAATTAAATTTAACTTTATTACTATTGATCCAGGATATGGAACCACGGGTTCTATTACTAAAAACACAACAATTAAATACGATGGTAAATTTTTGAATTACTGTGACACTTATGTAATTGAAATTATTGAAAGGTAGGGATTCTACCTTTTTTTAGTACGTTTTATAAAAAAAAGAATAAAGAGTTTACTCTTTATTCCACAATCATTTCTATGCGATTACCATTATTAGTATTAACGTTAAATGAATATGTATTATCCCCTATTTTTCTTTTCACGTGTTCTAATGATCGATTTAATAATTCCTTAAACTCTGCCACATCATTTATGTTAGAGCTAGTTGCAATATATATTGCATACTTTCCAGGTGGAATATCTGAAATGTCTATTCTAGCGCTATACCAAGCCCTAGTTTTATCTAATCCATCTGGCACGGGTAATGCAACATTATAAAGACCGTTCGTGATACTGCCTAAGTTTTTAGTGAATTTTTGATAATTTTTTATGTTTTCAAATATTATTTTTCGTTCAACTATTCTACCAGCGCTATAATCACCACCATAAGAATATGAATTTCCTAAAACATTTAAAATTCCTTCTTCGGTAAATTCAAATGTTCGATATTGATCAAATTGATTATATGTATAATCAGCGTTTTTGGAAGCGATTTTTTCTTTTCTAACAATCATTTCAACTGGAGCATCATCGACGCTATAATTATTGCTAATAATTGCGTATTTGTCGCCATCAAACCCTGTCACTTGTTCTTTAAATAATTTATTGCTTATAACGGATTTTGAAAAATATTCTTCATTCTCAGATACGATTAACATGGAATAATTCCCCTCTGGTAAGCTATTTAAATCAATATCAATTTTAAACCACGAAAAAGTATAATCTTTATTGTCATTACCAAAAGCAGGTCGCTCAATTTCATTCATATTTATAATTCTAATTGCGTCTTGGGTCGTAATAACACCCGTATCAAGATTTTTAAATTGCAATTTATACTTTATGTCAGTTGATAAATCATTATCAATTCCATTAATTGTATTATATCCTTTTAGTTGTAACATCCCATTAACATTTTTTAAATAATCAAAGTAAAACTCACCAGTTGTCTCTTTCAATACCTTCTCAGACACTGTAACCATTATCTCTTTAGTCGTTGTTTGATTAGCGCTATCTGTTACTGAATAAACAACCTTATAGTCTCCGATAACATCAGTTTTAACCTCATTGGTAACAACTTTAACTTTTGAAGTAATTTCACCATCTTCTTTATCAGATGCAGTTACTCCCTCTAAAGGATTAAATTCTTTATTTAAATAAACTGTTTTGTTTGTAGCGTTAATTACTGGTTTAGAATTATCGATAACTGTTACTTTAATAGTTTTTGTTGTTGTTTTATTATTACTATTTGTAACTGTATACGTTACATCATAAGTTCCTTTTGTTTTTGTGTCTACAGTATCTGTATAAGTAATTTTATTAGTTAAGTCGCCATCAGTATCATCAGTAGCTGTAACTCCATCCATATAATTAAAGGTTGTGTATTGTGATACTTCTTTATTGTTGGCATTGATTACTGGCTCAGAAGAACCTTTAACAATAATATTAATTGTCTTACTCATACTAAAGTTACTATTGTCAGTAACTGTATAAGTAACTGGATAAGTACCAGATTTAGCGGTATTAACATTACCACTATAAGTAACTCGACCAGTTAGATTTCCATCTTCTGCATCGTTAGCGCTTATATCATTCATGTAATTAAACGAAGAATTAAGTGCGATTGTTCTATCTGATGCATTAATTACTGGTTGATTATTGGAAACATTCAAATCACTTACTTTAATATAACCGTATTGATAATCATTACTATCGGTATATATTTTATAAAAGTCCCCTACTTTATCAA
>CAZIDO010000007.1:0-22272 GCA_964538005.1 uncultured Muribaculaceae bacterium | reverse complement strand
ATTCAATTCATTTATCAATTTTATTGTTCACCAACACTATTTGACAAAGAACCGTATTTTATTTTAAGTTTATATGTAACTCATCTAATTGTTTGCTATCAACCTTATTTGGGGCTTCTGTCATTAGACAAGATGCACTAGTAGTTTTAGGAAATGCTATAACATCTCTAATATTCTCTGTGCCACATAAAATCATAGTTAGTCTTTCAAGTCCTAAAGCTAAACCTCCATGAGGTGGAGCCCCTAAATTTAAAGCCTTAATTAAATAACCGAATTTCTCCATTGCTTTCTCTTCTGTAAATCCTAACGCTTCAAAAACTTTGGCTTGGATTTTTGGATTATGGATCCTTATACTTCCTCCACCTATTTCATAACCGTTTAAAACAATGTCATAAGCACGCGCTAAAGAATTTTCTTTATCATTTAAGTTATCAATATTTTGTGGATGAGTAAACGGATGATGACAAGCTATATACCTTTGTTCTTCATCGCTATATTCAAACATTGGAAAATCAGTAACCCATAAAAAGTTATATTTATTTTTATCAATTAAATTATTTTCCTCAGCTAGTTTTACTCTTAAAGCACCTAAAGAATTTTTTACTATTTTAGTATTTCCAGCGACAATTAAAATTAAATCGTTATTTTCAACATTTAATTGTGTTTGTAAATTTTTACTTATTTCTTCAGTAATGAACTTTGCAATACTTCCGGTAAATTCTTGATTGTATTTTAGGAACGCTAATGCATTCGCGCCATATATTTTAACAAATTCTGTTAATTCGCCGATATTCTTCCTAGAATAGGCGTCTGCAGTGTTTTTTACCACCAAACAGTTAATTATACCATTATTACTAATCACATCCTTAAATACCGTAAAATCGGTATTTATGAAAGCCTTAGTAATATCGTTTATTTTTAATTCAAATCTAGTATCCGGTTTATCACTACCATATATATTCATAGCATCTTTATAAGTCATTCTTGTAAATGGTAAGTCAACTTTAAGATTTTTGGTATCCTTAAATATTTTTTGTATCATACCTTCAGTTAAACCGATGATATCCTCTTCATCAATAAAACTCATTTCTAAGTCTATTTGAGTAAATTCTGGCTGACGATCTGCCCTTAAATCTTCATCTCTAAAACATCTTGCTATTTGATAGTACCTTTCAAAACCTGACATCATTAATAATTGTTTATATAATTGCGGTGACTGTGGTAAAGCATAGAAACTACCTTTATTTACTCTAGAAGGGACCAAATAATCTCTAGCTCCTTCAGGAGTTGAATTTGATAAAATTGGGGTTTCTATTTCAATAAATTCTAAATCATTTAAGTATGTTCTAGCACTATTCATAACTTTATGTTTAATTATTAAGTTATTTTTAAGCTCATCACGTCTTAAATCTAAATAACGATATTTTAATCTAGTATCTTCTAAGGCAGTTGGTTTATTTAATTCAAATGGTAAATCATCACTTTCGTTTAAAATTTTTAATTCGCCTACTTCAACTTCAACTTCACCAGTTAATAAATTATCGTTTTTATTTTGGCGTTCAATTATTTTACCAGTTACTTTGATAACATATTCGCTTCTTAATGTTTCCGCTATTTTATAAGCTACACTTTCTGGTTTTATTACTAATTGAATAATGCCACTGCGGTCTCTTAAATCGATGAATATTAATCCACCTAAGTCCCTTTTTTTTGCTACCCAACCGTTTAGGGTTACTATTTCGTTAATATTATTTATGTTAAATTTTGTATTATTTATTTTCATAATGGACCTCACTTATTTGTTTATCTAAAAATTCAATTAATTCATCTAATGAAATTTTATATTCTTCTTTTGTTTGGTTATCTTTAACGGTTATTTTTTCGGTTTTGATTTCTTCTTCTCCAATTATTATAATAAATTTCGCTTCGTTTTTGTCAGCAAATTTAAAGTTACTTTTTAAATTACGATTTAAATAATCGATATCCGTATTAAAACCATTCATCCTTAATGTGTTGGTTAATGTGCTGGCATATACTTTTTCATTTTCGCTCATTGGAATAACATAAGCATCTAAAGTTTCCATATCTGGAATTATGATATCTTCATATTCCATAGCCGTCATAATACGTTCTAAGCCTAGTCCAAATCCAACTCCTGGGGTACTTGGTCCATCCATGGTTTCTACAAGGCTATCATATCTACCACCGCCTCCTAAAACGTTTTGACTACCGAATCCTTTAATGTCAGCTTCTACTTCAAATACGGTATGAGTATAATAATCTAATCCTCTTACTAAGTTAGTATTTACGACATATTCAATTTCCATAGCGGTTAAATATTCTTTTACTTTTTCAAAATGTTGAACACTTTCTTCATTTAAATATACAATTGTTGTTGGTGCATTTTTCATTATTGGATTTTCACTATCTACTTTGCAATCTAAAATACGTAATGGATTTTTTTCATAACGACTTTTACAATCATCGCATAATTCTTCTAAATGTGGTTTAAAATATTCTAATAAAGCATTACGATAATCCATTCTTGAATCTTGGTCACCTAAAGTATTAATATTTACTTTTATACCTTTTAAGCCAATTAATTTGAATAAGTTTACAACAATACCAATAACTTCCGCATCTAGCATCGGATCATTGCTGCCAAATGCTTCCACTCCAAATTGATTAAATTGTCTGAATCTTCCTGCTTGTGGTCTTTCATATCTAAACATCGAGCCAAAATACCAAGCTTTTAATGGCTTAGTTTCAGCATATAACTTATTTTCAATAAAACACCTAACAACGCCGGCAGTTCCCTCAGGTCTTAAGGTTAAGTCCCGATTACCACGGTCTTTGAAATCATAAGTTTCTTTACTTACAATATCGGTTGTTTCCCCGACACCACGGTGAAATAACTCACTTGATTCAAAAATTGGAGTTTCGAAATATTTATAATTATATTTATCCATGATAGCAGTTACTAATTTTCTTAAATACAGTAATTTTATAGCATCATTGCCATATAAATCATAAGTCCCTTTAGGTTTTTGTAACATAATATACTCTCCTTACATCTATTAAAAATTATATGTGTTTTTTACTTAAAAGTCAACAATACATAAGAAAAGTCAAGTTAACTTGACTTTATATTTAACGTGTTCTTGAAGATTCTTCTACATGATTAGCATTTGCCACTTTACTATGTTCCGCATTATCAAGCATATCGCGCGTTGCTCTTAGCTCAACTAATCTATCAAACATTTCTGTGTCATCTTCTTTTAAAGTAGGGTTTTCACTTGCTAATTCATCCACTATTTTTCTTTCTCTGGCCGCTTTTCTTTCAGCTACTTCTTGAGCCATAGCGTCTTGATTAATCGCCGGTTGAATTTCCTCTACTTCTGGCTCAGCTATATTACTTTCGCATCTACCATATGTATAAGGATCTAAACGTCTATTTAAAGAAGTTAGTTCGTCAGAAATAGCGTCTTGATTAATCGCCGGTTGAATTTCCTCCACTTCTGGCTCAGCTATATTACTTTCGCCTCTACCGTATGTATAAGGATCTAAACGTCTACCAACAATATAATTAGCTCTATCACGTTCGTTCTTTATTTCTTCATATTGTTTATTAAGACTTTCTTCGTGTAAAGTCATAACCATATCGCCTTTAGCGTCTCTCTCTTTTCTCAAACGGTCTGATTCATAACTAATATCATTAAATTCTTTTTCTGTTTGATTTAAGATTACATTAGCGTTAGCTTTTTGTTCTTTTGTTTTTAAATGATTTTCAATGTTTTCTTCTTTTTTTACTTTAGAAGAATTGAATTGTTCAACTAAATCAGGGTTGTTTTTAGCAAATTCTTTAGCTTCTTCTTCTGTCATCATAACATTTTCACTCATTAATACCGAAACAAACTCATCATCTACCAAGTTAGTTTTACCTTCTGCATTAAAATGTTTTTCATTATAATTTTGTACTAAATCCTGATTGCTTGGATTTTTAGCAAATTTAATTGCGTTTTCCTTATTCATTTTTATAGCAGAACCCATTAATGATTCAACATACCTGGCTTGTTCTTCTGTAAGCTCATTTTCTTCAGTTTCGCCTGAAGGCAAACCCTTGAGATCAACTATTGGAATGTTTTTTTCTGGTTCATTTGATAATATATTTACAAGTTCAAATCCTTTTGCAGCATTATACGCTTTGTTTAAATCGGCTGCTTTTGAATCCTCGTGTATTTCATAAATTTTACCATTAATATTACATCTAATAACATTTGGTTCATTTATACTAAAATCACGGTAACGTTTAATAGTTTCTTGAATATCAATACCTCTACTAATTTGTAATCGTTTAAGCCCCATATTAGTTACTCTCATTTGACGTTCATATGCAAGTTCAATTAGACGTTGTTCCATTTTTAAATTTGTTAATGGAGTATTTTCATCTATGTTAGCAATACGTCTTGCGTTTAATTTAACACAAGCGCGATCAGCATTATTTTGAGCAAGAGAAATATCCTCGTTACTTACATTTTCTTTTGTATATCTTTTTGGATTTAATTTAAAATTAGCAATTAATTGAATAAGCTTTGAATCGTTTAATGGTGAGCCACCATTAAATACCGTACTTTTTTTATCAGCACTTTTATTTTCAACTTTTTCTTTTAATTCCTTGAACGATGCAGTTGCTTCTATTTTTGCTTTTTTCTTGCTTCCACGGCCAAATACTTTATGAACAATCGCTGTAAAGATTTTTGGCTTATTTGAATTATTAATTAAGAAATTAGAAAAATGGTTTTGTCTATCTAAACAACATACTTGTTGATCAATTAAATTAGATAAACTTAATAGTTCATATTCGCGCAAAAGCAAACGTTGTTTATCTTGAATTTGATCTTCGGTTGTTAATCCTTGTGTTTTTTCTATATCTCTAATAGCTACTAGGTCAGCCTGAACTTCGCAAAGTTTTTGCTGTAACCCATGTTCACTATCCATACCATTTAACTGGATAAGTTCATTAATAACTCTGTTATTTTTAGCAATTTTACGTTGTTCTGTTATTATATTTGCTTTTTGAGCATCGCGAAGTGCTGCAGCCCTAGGCCCATCAAAGAAAGCCTGTCTACTTCCTGTAACAACTAGTGCCTCAGTAGGTAAAGTGCTGACATCGCCGGCTTCAGCTTCAATTAAATCTACCTCGCCGAATGTTCCATCTGGTTGTTGATTAAGTAATATATCGTTAGGAATCTCACCATTAGTAATGATTCCAAAATTTTTGAATGCTTCTCTTACTTCATTTGCCATATTACTCAACCTCACTTTCCAGTTCCAAAAGTTCTTGTAATTCTTTCATTTCTTCTTCTAAAATTTCGTCCAATGTAACTCCAGAATCATTTTCGTTGTATAAAGAGATATAAACATTTTCTTCATTTTCAAGATTATAGACTACATATTTTTTACCATTATCTAAAACGATACAATTAAGAACTTGAGCGGTAATATTTTTACCATCTTTAATCAGTTCGATTGTCTCCATTTTTTTTGTCATAATGCCCACCTTCTATTCTTTTATATTAACGTAAACTACGTGTTCTACTTGCTGTAATATTAAGTGCATTTAATCCAATCGCATCTACAATTGTGCTTTCTGGATTAGCAATAAAATTATCTGCATACGCTTCTGCCTTGTTACCAAAGTTTTGACTTGCAATCAATTTGCGTTTAGCACCATATAAAGTAGCTAACGCTGCTGTTGTTGCAGCTAAAGCAACAGCAAGTGTTAAATCAACACTATCCCCAGTTTGTGGTATCCCACCAATTTGTCCTGGAGTTTTTCCCGCTGGAATTTCTGGTGTTGGCGGAATTGGATCAGTTGGTGTTGGCTGAATTGGATCAATTGGTGTTGGTGGAATTGGAATTATTGGATCAATTGGTGTTGATGGGACTGGTTTAATCACTGGTAACTCAGGATCTAAAAATGGATCATGTTTACTAGAACCCCCAATAACATTTAATTCTTTACTTCCGTCAAAAACAAATCTCATTCCAACGTAGTTACCTTGTTCATCGTACATTCTTTGAAGAGTGAAATCACCATAATCTTCGGTTTCATATGTTTTTTCTTCTGTAGTAGCCCCTCCAATAAAATCGATGGTTCCTAATATATTACCATTTGCATCAAATGGGTAAAAAGGAATATCTCCATTTAGATAAGCATTATTCAACGCTTCTTTAGCTTGATCTACGCCCTTACCATCAGTAGGCCATACAATAATAGCTTGGTATCCATTAGGTAATGTAATAACCCCTAATGTAGTATCCTCTTGCCCTTTAATAATTGGGATATCGACAACTTGACCTTCACCATTATTTTTAATTTCTTCTTTAATGCTGTCACCCTTTTGCATATTATTAGCATCATTTTTAAGTTCTTCAGCTTTATCTTTATCTACAACTATTTTATCTTCTTCTTTATTTGTTTCTTTATCAGTTGTGTCTTCAACATTTTCAACTTTACCAGGTAATTCAACACCATCAACAGTATCTTTATTTGTAGTATCAACTGTTTGGTCACTACCTTCAATAATAATTGAACCTTCGATTTCACTCCCTGGCATTTCTTCTGTTGCCTCTAAAGTAACTGGTGTATTTTGCACCGGTGTTTCAACTTCTTTAACTTCAGGTGTAGTCACTTCATTTGAAACTTCAGGTGCCACAACTTCCGGAGTTGTTTCTACAACTGGAGCTGCAGGCACTTCTTCAACAACAACCTCGCCTACTAATGTAGGATCATCAGTAGTTAAATCAATCACTGTAACTGGTGGAGTATCCACAGTTTGTTCAATTGCAGTTGGTTGTGGTAAATCTGTGTCATTTTCGTTAGCAAAAGCTTTCATTGGCCCAGCTGACATAAACATACCTGTTGCAAGTAAAACACTAAAAGCTTTTTGCTTGAAAGTAAACTTTACTGGATTTTTGCCAATAATTCTTTCAATATCTGTCGCTTTATCTGTTAATTTTTGTTTTAATAATTTTAAGTTTTTCATTTTCTTTCTCTCCTTTTTAAAGGTATTTCTCTATATTGAAATATTTAAAATGTCGTTTTGAGAAAACTCCCCTTTATAGGTGGGTATAATACCACAAAAAGCCTTTTTTGTCAATAGGAAACGTAGGCATCCAATCGAATTCAATAAAACTTTTTTATATACATGATTTTTTTATCATTTCTTCTATATTATAACAATTTTTTGGAGAAATAACAACTTATTTGCCGGTTTTTGTGTCAAAGAAAAGAGCTGACATCTCAGCTCTTATAACTTTATTTTATTTAATTGTTTTTTTAGGGTGTTTACTATGGTAGAAAATAACTCCAAGACCACCAATAATTGCTAAAACACCAAGTACTACTGTTATGATAATTATATTAGCACTTGTATCTGGAACATTAATAACTTCTTCTGAAGTTCCTCCAGTTACACTTAAATTAATTGTTTGCATTAAATTTAACTCGTCATTGTATAATCCAACCACCCTCTGAAAACTATTATCATTAGTCGCATAATATTTAGCTTTTTGAATATTACCTGAAGCCGTAAATTTAACTTCTATATTAGCTGTTCCTGTTAATTCTTTAACAGGCACTCGAATTTTTACTTTTTCAGTTGCTTTAAATGTTGATTTAACGTTATTATTAAAATCAGTAATTAACGTACCACCAGTTCCGCCAGTTACTGTAACATTATAAGTTTGAGCTCCAGTTAATGCAGCACCCAATAATGGTGATTCATAATATTTTCCATCAGTAGATATAGAAAATACTGTTCCATCCGCCGTAACCTTCATGCTTGGAATAGCTTGGGTGTCTTTGTAACTTCTCGCAGCAGTTACCATTGGTTTAATATATTTAGGTACTAGCTCATAAATATCAGTTGCTTTAGTAGCATTTTTAAATTCGTCAGATAGTTTATTCTCACCTAAATACCACCATACAGCGGCTTGAGTAATGTACTTATCTATTTCGTCATTACCAGTTATTTCTTTATTTGGATAACCGTTTCTTAAAATATATAAAATTCCGTCATCGGCATCACCGCTCAGTTTTGCTGTTTGCCCAGTTAATAATGCTTTTTTATCAACATCCGCACAAAATATAACTTTACCATCCGTTGTATTAAAAATAGTAAATCCATATTTGGCATTATCAACTAATGGTGATAAGATTTCTGCACGTTTTACCGTTATTTCGTTTGGTGCTGCTGCAACAACGCCCGTAGTCATAAAACAACATGCAAAACCAAATACCATTATCATTGAAAATAATTTAGCAATATTTTTTTTCATTTTATCCCTCCACCTTATACTATAAACATTATATCAACTTTTTAACAAAATAACAATTTTTATTTTAAAAAATGTAAATAAAAAACCAACTAATTGGTTTCTTCGAAATAATTCAATGCCACTTCAGGGTTAGCAATAAATTCTTTGGCTTCCGGCACTAGTAAAAGTGCTATATCATTCAATAACTTTTTATCAGTAACCATATCCATATATTCTTTATCATCTTTTAAGAATATTTTAACAATTCTAAACTCATTAACAATATCTTCTTTATCTTCAGTAAGTCGAATTAAATATTCATATTTATTATTTTCAAAATTGGTTTCAGCGGCCACTAACCAACTAGAACCATCTGCTAATGTTATAACTTTATTCAGCCCACTTTTCATTATAAACTCTTACCTCCATTTACAACATCATTTACTTGATCAGCACTATTCCATCCTGAAGCATTTCCAGCACTATCCCCAAACAAGAAACTAACATTAGGATTAGAAGATAAGTCACCCATAAATTCTTTATCCTGAGATTGTTCCTCAGTAATTGGAATAACTGAATTACTGCTATTGTCATAGGCGTATAATAAATCCGTTTTATAATATTCATTTGCTTCTAAAGGATTGACCTGTTGTTCAGCATCTGCCGCTGTATAATAGGTTGTACTTCCTTGGCCTAAGCTACTATAATCAATGTCACTACTTTGTAGTTGCGCCTCAGCCACTATTTCATTATCACTACTTTGTGGTTGCGCCTCAGGCACTATTTCATTAGAACTTGTAAGTATTACTGAATCATTAACCTGCGTCTGAGAACAAGAATACAATCCCGTACCTACAGTAGCCGCTAAAACAAAGCCTGCCACCGCTAAAGTTATTTTATGACTATGTTTATGGAAAAAGCTACCAAATTTGGTATTACTAATTTTATCAGTTATTTTTTTCAAACGACTCGGTTCCATATCCTCAACGTTTACAACTTGACTCGCAGTAGCTGGAATCGCTACCTCTTTAGCTTCTTCTGGTTCAAAATCACTTAAATCATCATCGTAAGTAGCACCAACCAATACATCGATTCCACTTGTATCAGGTATATTATTAGCCATTACATCAATACCAGATATATCAGGTATTAAATCTTTTAAGTTGTTTCTATCAATCTTCGTGGTTTCTAAAGAACCAAAATCAACTGTTTGTGATTTATCTTCATCTTTAACATCAGAAATAATTGGTGCAGAATCGGTTTTTTCAAAACCCTTAGAATTTGCCCAACGAAGCATGGCACTTTCTGGCCCTCTCAAAGCAATTTTAGTTGCTAAATCTAAATCTAAATTTTGATTTTTAACCATCCCTTGAATATATTCTTCACGAATTAAATCCATTTTATTCATACCATTTTTTGAAGCCCAATTGAAAAACTCTTCAATATTATTATCAAGATATGTTTCAGCATCTTTTTCTAAGAAATCTTCATCCATATCCATCAACACTTTGACATATTCATCATAAGCTTGTTTCATTTTTTCACTATTTATTTCCATAAATACCCCTCGCATTTCAAATTTATTATAACAAGTTTTAAATAAAATAACAATTATATTTTATCATTTTATGTAAAGAAAAGGACTAAATAGTCCTTTTTAAAATTATACTAGAATTTTATTCTTACGATTACGATAAACAATAATTCCGGCACCAGCTATAATTGAAATCATTCCTAGAGCGACAGCTAAAGGTGAAATGTTTGAACTAGTGTTTGGAACTACTACTACGTTTGATGTTTCACATTCTTTAGTATAAGTTTCTTTGTCAACTACATTTCCAGCATTATCATAATATGTACCATCTAGAACTTCACATGAACGTTGTTCTGTACATTCTTTGGTATACGTCTCTTTATCTACTTCATTTCCAGCTTTACCATAGTATTTACCATCAACTAATTTACAGTAATTTTTACCAGGAATTTTTGGAGTTGCTGTTACAGTAGCTTTTTGGCTTAAATTAGTTTCATCAGTGTATAAACCAGCTACACGTTGATAAGTACTATCACCAGTTGAATAAACTTTAGCTTTTTGAGTTGTTCCAACTGCAGTAGCATTAACAGCTACTTTAATTTGTTCTTTTAGTTCACTTACTGGAATTCTAATTTTAAATTTTTCGTTATTTTTAAAAGTTGCTTTAACATTATTATTTGTATCTGTAACTATTGTATTAGCTGTTCCACCACTAATTGTTACATTATAAGTAGGAGCAGCAACTATAGTTCCATACATTGTTGGTGTTTCATAATATTTACCATCGGCTGATTTAGTAAAATCTTTACCACTAATATATAATTTTAAACTTGGCGTAGCTTGATTATCTTTAGCGCTTCTTGCAGCTGCTACCATAGGTTTAATATATTTAGGTACTAATTCATAAATATCGGTTGCTTTAGTAGCGTTTTTAAATTCATTAGATAATTTGTCCTCACCTAAATACCACCAAATAGCCGCCTGTGTAATATATTTATCGATTTCGTCATTACCAGTTATTTCTTTGGTTGGATAACCATTTCTTAATATATATAAAAGTCCAGCGTCACCATTACCAATATTATTAGCTGTTTGACCTGTAGTTAATGGTTTTTTCTCAACATCCATACAATATACTGTTTTACTATCAGCAGTATTAAAAATTGTAAAACCATATTTGGCATTGTCAACTAATGGTGATAAAATTTCAACACGTTTAACTGTAATTTGACTTGGCGCAGCTGCTGCACTAGCAGTTGGCATAACCAAAATACACATTATCATTACTACAAGTACTGTCGAAATTACTCTTTTAACATTTTTAGCAATATTTTTCATAAAAATTTCCCCTTTCACAAGATAAAATCTCGTTTACAGAAGGGTATATTACCATTAAAAAACTATTTTGTCAAGTTAATATAATAAATACAAAATAAAAAGACAAAGCTATAAAAATGAACTTCGTCTTAAAAGAAACTAGCTCGCTTTGTAAAAACGTCTTGGTGTAATCGTTAGTGGTTTGCTTGCGTGTGATTGTGTATTATTATAAGTACGCAAATTTTTAGTGTTGGAATTCATAATTGCTATTAATGGGCCCCTTTTTAATTTGGGTGGCTGTGGCAATACGGCCCCTGTAACTATCATTTTTTTAGGTGCCATTTTTCTTATTTGACCATTCACATAACATTTATGGGTTTTATTTTTGCCTAAAAGTGGCTTAAACATTTTTGTTCTAGCAAAGGTTTTACAACCTGCAGCAACTTTATCAAACAAAGCTGTAACGTGTACCCTACTTTGTTTGATAAATGAAAACTTAGGCATAGCGAACGTTCCCATTTTTACTTCTTTTTTTGCATGCTTTGAATTAGCTATTTTTTTATTAATAGTTACAAATGATTTCATTGATTCCATGCTATCAATAATTTCATCTGCCAAGTTGTCTCTGAAAAAATGCTTAATTCTAACCGGTAATGTTGGTTTTCCGTATATCAATCTGTAAGATTCAAGTTTTTCTCTTCTTTGGGTTTCCATTAAATATTCAGTATAAGCATAAAAGGCAGCATCATCATCAAATCCAGTTCTAATATAACCAATATCTGTTTTCATAAATTGAAATTTAGGTCTGTCGTTTTGACCTTTTACATGTTTCGCGTTAGCTATTTTTTCTTTAGAATTCATTTGGGGAATATCAGAAGATACATAGCTAAGTATTGGCCCTTCATTTTCTGACATTTGTTTTGACATCGTCTCAAATAAAATATCATCTGCATCGCAGTCTGAAAAATCTGGCTCAAAATTAAAATTTGGTTGTATATTTGGATCAAAATAATTGCCATCATTATTTATACAAGTCTTTTTGGTTTTCATTACAACATCTCCCCCATTTAATGCGATTATTGTATACTTCTTTTTCATTAATGTCAACCGCTATCAAAAAAAGAGTTTATGAAACAAAAATAAAATCTTCTATTTCATTAAACTCATCTTTTAATATTTCCATATATACTGTATCATACAGATTACCTTGATAATAGCGAGAGGCCTTTCTAACTCCAAATGTTTTAAAACCTAACTTTTTGTATGTTTTAATGGCTTTTTCATTATAAGAAAATACAGATAACATAATATTATTCAAATTTAAAGTATTAAAACCGTAATTTAATAACAATTTAATAGCTTCTCTACCATAACCTTTATTACGGTCTTCTTTCTCACCAACATATATGCTTATTGACGCGGTACGATTAATGTAATCGGGGGCTAGTAAACCAATATTACCAATTAAACGATCATCTTCTCTTAAGATAATCGAAAAATTATATGTTCCTGGATTATTTTCCAAATAAGCTTTTTCCATCGGGATTGTATATACACAATTGTCATTACCTAAATTACCAGTTACCACTTCATCATTCATCCATTTTGCATAAATTTCATAATCTTCTGAATTAAGAGGTGATAAATATACCCTATCACCTTTTATTTTTTCAAAATATTTCATATAATCACCTTCTACCTAAGATTATACCACAAAAAAACAATGTTCATATATTACATTGCTTTTTTAATTTTATATTTTTTTCCGTCTTCGTATGTTTCATCATCTAATAAAACATAAACGACATCATCATCGTCACCATCAAAGATATCAACTTTTTTTCTTTTATAAAGCATAACTGCTCCAATTGCTGCACCTGCTAACGCACCTATACCAACTAATGCTCCAATTATTATTTTTGTTCTTTTTTCCATATTTCATTCTCCTTTTATTATATTTAAATTATAACATTTACATGACCCCTAGTCAATTTATTTATATAGTTTTATGGATAAGTTTTTTCGACTAAATCTGCTAATGTCGACCTTAAAAAATTTAATTGTTGCAATGATGATAATTGCTACTGGTAAAGATAATATTATCCCTGTAATACCAAACAATATACCTCCAGCAAAAACTGAAACAATTACAACCAATGGATGAATTTTATTGGTTTTACCATAAACAAAAGGATTAATAACATAACCATCTATTGCTGAAAAAATAATAAATACAATAATTGTTTTTATAAAAAGTTCTGGACTGATGACAAATGCCGTAATCGCGGCGATTATATTAGTAATAATACCACCAAAGTATGGAATTAAATTTCCAACACCTGCTAAAGTCCCCAACATTAAAGCATTAGGATGTCCAATAATAAAATATAATAAAGTGTATTCAACAAATGAAATTAAAACTATTTTAATGAAACCAGATAAATAATGTGTTAATTCATTATCCACTAAAGCACAGTAGCGATATAGTTTTTTACTTTTACGAAATAAATATTTTTTAACTCGTTCTTTTATTTTTTCCATATCAGCTAAAAAATAAATCATTGCCGCAAAGATAATAAATATTTTAGAAATAATACTGACCGAAATTCCAATAATATTAATAGCGCCATTAGAAATATAACTACCGAGTTTTTCTAACGTATTATTAAAAGTACTGGATAATTGATCTTGGATAGTACTAAATTCAACATTGTACTCTAAAGATAGTTCTTTTAAAAACGATATTATTCCATTAAAAATACTACCAATTTGATCAACAAATACTGGAGATATTAAATAAATTATAAAACCAAAAATACCCAAAAAACTACCAATTACTAAAAACATTGAAATAACTTTAGGCATTTTGTGTCTTACTAGCCACTGGACAATTGGATTTAAAGCATAAGCAATAATAAACGCGATTAAAAAAGGCAGTAAGATTTGCGATAAAATACTTACTACCCCTATCCAGAAACTTCTGGTTTGATATATTAAATAAATGATTAAAACTAACAGCACCAAATTGACTAACTTATAGTCTAGACGGTTTTTAACCATTTTAGTTCCTGCTTTCTAATAAAATTGTTACTGGCCCATCATTATTAATGTTAACTAACATATCCGTACCAAACATTCCAGTTTGAACTTCAATATTAGTTTTTAATTTTTCATTAAATAGTTTGTATAATTTTTCAGCTTCTATACTATTTAATGCATTAATATAACTAGGTCGATTGCCTTTCTTCGTATCTGCATATAATGTAAACTGCGAAATACTTAAAATTTGACCATTAACATCGGTAATGGATTTATTCATTATATTATTTTCGCCCTCAAATATTCTCAAATTAAGGACTTTGCGAATCATATAATCAATATCATTTTCATTATCACCTTCGGTAAAACCAACAAGAAGTACTAATCCTCTTTTGATTTCGCCAACTACTTTATTATTAACAGTAACATTTGAATTTAAACTTCTTTGAACTAAAATTCTCATTTTATTAACCTTTCGACTTCTAAAACGCCTTCAATCATTCTGATGTCATTCATAAATTTTAAAAGTTCTTCTTTGTTACTAACAACAACGCTCATTTCAATCGCACCGCCATCAGCAGTTTTATTGTTATTAACATTACGAACACCAATGTCGTTATTTGCGGCTTTACTAATAATAGATAACAGCATGTCCTCGCCGGTTCCAACTCGAACTAAAATAGTTGTTTGGAATTTTTCTTTATTTTCATTCCAATTAACTTCGATTAATCTTTCATCAGTACTAGCAACATTTGGACATATCATACGATGAACTGTGATTCCATTACCTTTTGTAATATATCCCACTATTCTATCGCCTGATACTGGATTACAACATGAAGCAATATTAACTTTAATGTCATCAATCCCGGCTACAGAAATAATATTGTCTTTATTAGCAATTTTAGAACCTAGTTTTTGAGCTTTTTCTAAAATTTTATCTTCTTTACTAACTTCTTCTTTAGTCATAGCATCAATAACTGATTCTACGGATATTTTATTATTACCAATATTTGAATATAATTCATGTAAACCGCTTACTTTGGTACTATTTAAAACTTTTGTTAAATTTTCTTCAGCCTGAAATTCATTCATCGGTATTTTATTTTTACGTAATTCCTTTGTTAATAAATCTTCACCTTTTTTAATATTTTCATCCATGGAAGCTTTACTAAAGAAATTTTTAATTTTGTTTTTAGCTTGAGTTGTTTTAGCAATATTTAGCCATTCACGTTTGGGCCCAGTTGAATTATTATTAGTAATGATTTTAATAACATCATTATTTTCTAATTCATAATCTAAAGGAACTATTCCAGAATTTACAATTGCTCCAGTTGTGGTATCTCCTACTTTGGTATGAACTTTATAAGCAAAGTCAATTGGTGTTGCGCCATTAGGAAGTTCAATAACATCACCTTTGGGAGTAAATACATAAATAGTGTTTTTTAAAATATCTTCATTAACCGATTTAACAAATTCTTCGGGATTTTCTTCATTGTTTTTAAGTTCCATAATTGATTTAAAGAATTGTAATTTTTGTTCCATATCGCTTTGAATAGATAGTTTATTACTCCCCTTTTCTTTATATGACCAGTGGGAAGCAATACCCGTTTCAGCAACTCTATCCATTTCATAAGTCCTAATTTGAATTTCAAACAATTGACCATCAACCCCAAATACCGTTGTATGCAATGATTGATACATATTAGTTTTTGGCATGGCAATATAATCTTTAAATCTATTTGGTTTTGGTTTAAATTTAGAATGAATTATTCCTAAAGCTTGATAACATTCTTGTTCCGTATCAACGAAAACACGAAGTGCTAAAAGGTCAAAAATATCACTAAATCTTTTACCTTTATCAAGTTTTTTATATATACTAAAAATACTTTTTGAACGACCTTTTATTTCATGTTTAATATTGTGTTTAGTTAACATTTCTGAAACATTGTCAATCATTTTAGCAACGCTAGTATCTCTTTCGGTTTTAGTCGCATTTAGTTTTTCAACAATGTCATAGTATTCATCAGGTTTTAAATAACGAAGTGCTAATTCTTCTAATTCAGTTTTCATACTGTTCATTCCCAATCTATGAGCGATTGGGGTTAAAATATCTAATGTTTCTTTAGCTGTTGCCTTTTGTTTTTTTTCATCTAAAACAAATAAAGTTTTCATATTATGTAATCTATCAGCTAATTTAATAATAATAACTCTTACGTCTTCTGATAAACCAACTAAAATTTTTCTTTGATTTTGAATTACTGATTCATTATCGCCTGAAAAATTTAGTTTATTTATTTTAGTAATACCTAAAGCAATTGATAAAACATCATCGCCAAATAAGTTTTTAATTTCTTCCGGATTAGCATCGCATTCTTCAATCGTATCATGCAGTAAAGCAGCTGCTAATGTAGCTGCATCAGCATTAATTGAAGTAAGAATATAAGCGACATTTAAAGGATGAGTTATATAATCCTCACCCGTTAATCTTTTCATTCCGAAATGTTTATCATAAGCATATTTATAAGCATTAGATACTAGTTCTAAATCTGCCTCATCTGTGATATAAGTTTTAATTTTTTCTTCTAAAACTTCGTAGGTATCACATGCTCCGCGTTTACTCATGTAAACCACCTCTCTATGAGTTTATGCCTTTTATTTCTAATTCTTCTATTTCTTCTTTTACTTTTTCTTCTTTTTTCTTAGTTGGTTTTCCTTTTCTTAAGTTGCGTTTTTCGATTTCTAACCAAAGTTGACTAGCAACAAAGATAGATGCAAAAGTACCGGCAATTAAACCAATTAATAAAGCTATATTAAATTCAAAGATATCGTGTGAACCAAAGAATATTAGACATAATACTGGAATCAATGTTGTACAATTTGTAATAATACTACGATTAAGTATTTCTCTTAAACTTTCATTGACTATTTCATTTAATTCTTCTGAATCTTTTAACTTGCCAGCTTTTTTGTAATTTTCTCTAATTCGGTCAAAAGTAATGATAAGATCATTAACGGCATAACCGATGATTGAAAGAATAGCTGCAATAAAGATACTTGAAACTTCTAACCTAAAGATTGCAAATAATGATATAGTTACTAACGTATTTAATATCAGTGTAGCAATTGTGCTTACACCATAACTAAATTTAAATCTAAATGAAATATAAATTATGATTGAGATTAATGCAATTACTAAAGCCATAACGGCATTTTTAATTAATTCTTGTTTTACAACATTTGATATTACACCGACATCAGTTGAAGCATCATATTTATCTGAAAAATATTTTTCAGTTTTAATTGATTTATCTTTTGATAATGAATCACTAATTTTAATAGTATACGAACCATCTGTTTGTTTTTCAAATTTGTACATGTCGTATCCTAATTTATCAATATCCCGTTGAACAGCAGTCTCTGTTAATTCGGCATCTGTTTTTAGAGTAATAGCTGAACCACCTTTAAAGTCAACCCCTAAGTTAAGTCCCATTTTTGCTAATGAGAAAATACCAATTACACTAATAAGCGCAGCTATAATTAAGAATACTTTTCTATTTTTAACAAAGTCTAATTTTTTATAGAAATATTTTGTTCTTTTTTCTTTATGGGCAACATCAGGAATATCTTGCGGTTTTACTCCAATAAATAGTTTTGGATGTTTATCAAACACACCTGTTTCCACATATTTTTTAGTTAACCATCTAGTAAAGAATACCATAATAACCATTGTTACAATAATACTTATAATTAACATAGTTGCAAAACCTTTAACACTACTTTGTCCAAATATAAATAGAACAATAGCGGTTATCATGGTTGTAACATTGGCGTCTAAAATTGTACTAAATGAATGTTTATTACCATTTTTCATGGCTTGTGGTACACTTCTACCCTCGTATAATTCATCTTTTATTCGAGAGAAGTTAATAACATTTGAGTCTACTGCCATACCAATACCAATAATCATGGCCGCAATACCTGGTAAAGTTAATGTCCCACCAATTAACCAGAATATAAAGAAAGTTAAAGCGGTATAAACAATAATACCCACACTTGCTAATACCCCAGCCATTCTATATATAATTATTAAGAATGCGCAGATTAAAATAAAACCAACTACACCAGCAGTTGCAGTTTTTTCTAAGGAATTACTGCCAAATGAAGCTCCAACACTTTTTGAAGATACTTCAACTAATTTAGTTGGCATACTTCCTGAGTTAATTAAATCTACTAAATTTTGAACTTCTTCTTGTTCAAAATTACCTTGAATAATTACATCACTACTAAATCCTTGAGAAACCGTTGCTACTGAAAGACATCTTGAATCGTTTAATGACCCACATTTATCTCCTTCTTTAGCAAATGAATCTGTTTCTTCATCGTAATCAATCCAAATAACAATACGATTGTCTTCCATATCACTTATTTTTTTAGTTACCTTGAAAAACTCATCTTTATCTTTAATACTTAATGAGACTACTGGTTTACCACTTTCGTCTTGTCCAACTTTAGCGGCGCCACTTTTTAAGACATCACTAGTCATTAAAAGATTATCTTTGGTGTCTCTAAAAGTTAAGCTAGCAGTTTGACTTAAAACATTTCTAGCTTCTTCAGCATTTTTAACACCTGCTAATTGAACTCTAATTTTATCCCCTTCAATATCAATTGTTGGTTCTAAAACACCTAATACGTCAATTCTTTTTACCATTGTTTTGTAAGTTGAATTAACCATATCGTTAGTTACTTTTTCTTTACCATCAATACTTTTAACTTGATATAAAACTTCAAAACCACCTTGTAAATCTAATCCAAGTTTTGTATTATTTAAAACCGGAATTAATAGACCAATAGCGGCCGCGATTAAAATAATTGTTAATACAATTCTAATACTTAATTTCTTTTTCATGTTAATCCTCCATCTTGTCTTCAAAATATAAATGACGATTTGATCTTCTTAATTTGTGTTTAAAATAATCATCGATTATTGCCCCATCACTACTAAAGATATCACTAACCATTTCATTTAATGCTAAGTTACTACTATTCTGCCATTTTTTTTCTTTTAAGAAATTCCATACATCCTCTATGGTTAAATAGTTATAGCCTTCTCTGTTTAATTCTGCTACTTTAGATTTTAAAGCGGGAGTTAATCTTTCATATAACTCAATCGCACTTTTAAATTCCATATCCATATTTTCCCTCCTTGAGGCTCCATAGACATTATACATTAAAATTCTTTTTTTTTAAAGAGGAAGGCATAAAAAAGTACGTAATTCCGTATTTTATGATAAAAACCACAGGGTTGTATTATGGTTTAATTTTTTTAATATAGATATTATTAATTATTATGCGGTTCTAAATAACTTAATTTTTATTTGTTTTGATAGCGTATTCAATCTCGCTTCTTGTACTAGAACCTATATAATCATTTTTATTAATTGCAAATATTTCATCAGCCATATTAAAATCTCCTTCTTATTTATATTAAATTATATCATGTTTATAGCATTGAATTTGTATAATATGGTTTAAATAAAAATTTCATCATTGAAAGAATTAGCGTTAATTGATTAAATCTTTGCAATAAAGTTTTTTATTTTTCACATATTATTAGACAACCTTTAACATATAATCTAATATGACAAAAATTAAAGGAAATATTTTTATAAAATCGACAATATTACTAATCATTGGTGGTGCAATAACTAAAGTAGTTAGTATGCTAATCAAGATTGTTTTAGCGCGCCTTGTTGGCAGTGAAGGTATGGGAATATATATGTTAATATCCCCTACTTTTATGTTGTTAATGGCCGTTGCTCAATTAGGTTTTCCCGTTGCTATTAGTAAATTAGTAGCAGAAGAAAATAAAAATAATAAAAATTTAGTTTTTTCTATTGTTCCAATATCCTTAGTTATTAATATTTTAATTATGATTTTTATGTTTTTTGCCGCAGGATATATAAGTACCAATCTATTACACGACGAAAGAAGTTATTATGCTTTATTATGTATTGGTTTCGTTTTACCATTCATCAGTATTTCTAGTATTTTAAGAGGTTATTTTTTTGGTAAGCAGAATATGTTACCGCATGTTATTTCCAATGTTACTGAAGATGTAATTAGATTAATTTGTATTATTATCGGTATTCCAATCTTTATTGCTTTTGGAATTGAATATGCGGTGGCATTTATTGTTTTAACAAATGTTATTAGTGAATTAACTTCTATTTTTGTCTTATTCTTTTTCTTGCCTAAAAACTTTAAATTAACGAAAAAAGATTTAAAACCAAATAAAGGCAATATTAAAGAAGTATTTAATATTGGAATTCCTACTACTATGAGTCGAATTATCGGTTCAATCGGCTACTTCTTTGAACCGATTATTTTAACTTATGCTTTAATTAAAAACGGTTACACTAATACATTTATTGTCAATGAATATGGTATTTTAAATGGCTTTATTATGCCTTTGATCTTACTGCCCTCCTTCTTTACAATGGCTATTAGTCAAGCATTAATTCCAAATATAAGTAAAGCTTATAGTCAAGGCCACTATAAATATACTGGTGGAAAAATCAAATTAGCAATTGCATTATCTTTATTAATTGGAATCCCAGCAACAATTATTTTTGAATTAGTTCCAGAAATACCAATGCAATTTATTTATAATACCACTGATGGTATCGAATACATTAAGATCTTAGCACCTATATGCCTATTCCATTATATTCAGGCGCCCTTAACTGCTAGTCTACAAGCCATGGGTAAAGCCAAGGAAGCAATGAATGGAACTTTAATCGGAACCGTTATTAGAGTGATTTCATTATTTATTTTCTGTCAATTTCATATTGGTTTGTGGGGATTAGTTTGGTCTAGTGCAATTAACATGGTGGTCGTAACTACCCATCAATACTTATATGTTAAAAAATCCTTAAAAAAATAACCAAATAAATGGTTATGCTTGGACATAGTTAACAATAACTTTGATATTTTTTTCTAAGTTTGTAGATTCTGTCACGCGATTATTATTATAACTAACATCAACTTGTAATTCAGCTTTAGCTTTAGTATCCAAAATATCTCCAGCTTCTAAACCGCTTACTTTCACTAAGACAAAATCACTGCTATTGTTTTCTGGTAATATTGTTATATTTTGAACTTTAGCTTTTAAAGTCCCTTTATTTTCAACTGTAAAGTCATACGATATTTTATCACCATTACCCGCTAAATGGATATTGAAATTAGCCGAATTACTATTATAAGTGACTGGATTTATTTCTTTGGCATTACCATGAACTTCGCTTTTAATAGCTTCCGTAAAACCAATATCCCAATTACCTTGATTACCTGGATTTTCTGCTAAAGGTTGTACGAAAGTTGCATAACCAATAGTTGCTGCAGCTCCGGATGCTGCCAACCCCATTACTGCAAAATTTAATCCGACTTTAGCCATTTCAACTCCCCATTTCTAGATTTCTACTATGTGAATTATATCATAGTAACTTTATATTTTCAAGCAAGTCCGTTCATAAAATATTACCGTTAACATAAATTTAACTAGGAGGAGACTATGAAATATTTCAAAAAAATGGTAAAAAGTTTTGCATTCGCTCTTGGGAGCATATTAATACTTACTTTTCTAGTTACAGTTTTAAATTTTTTTGACCTTATTGATGGCAAAGTTATGATGGTTTTAAAAGTAATTATTCCATTATTTTCTTTAGCTTTAGGCGGATTTATTATTGGTAAAAATTCTAAATCACGGGGTTGGTTGGAAGGATTAAAATTAGGCCTTATCTTTATTATTTTATTAGCACTCAGTAATTTAATAGTTGTCCATGAGGTAACTTACAAAGACTTTATCTATTATGCAATTTTATTGTTTAGTGCGATTTTTGGTAGTATGTTTGGTATTAATATGAAAAGATCAAGTTAAAACACATCTTATTTGGATGTGTTTTCATATATATTTAAAAATTTTTCTTTAAATTCTTTATAGTTTTTATTTTTAATAGAATTTCTAGCATCTTCAGTTAGTTTTATTAAAAATCTTATAT
>CAZIDO010000006.1:13355-23342 GCA_964538005.1 uncultured Muribaculaceae bacterium | reverse complement strand
GGCCGTTGTTATGAAGTCTGTCGGTATCAGGGCTTTTGTTGAAATTCTTATTTTGTCTAAAGAATTATGCATAGCACCAACATTTTTAGATATACTCATTTCATTATCATTTAATATGATTATTAATTTAGTATCAAGACTTCCAATATGATTTAAGGCTTCATACGATAAACCATTACTGATTGAGCCGTCACCAATAAGAGCAATGACATGATGTTTTTTGCGATCTAAATCACGGGATATGGCATATCCTAAAGCAGCTGATAAACTAGTTGATGAATGACCAGCTTCATAGTTGTCGTAAATACTTTCACTCATTTTTTGGAATCCCGATAAACCCTTATACTGTCTTAGCGTATTAAAAGAACTTGCTCTTCCGGTTAGTATTTTGTGAGTATATGATTGATGACCAACATCAAATACTATTTTATCTTTTGGGAAATCAAAAGTTTTATGAATGGCAATTGTCAAATCGACAATTCCCAAATTAGACGATAAATGACCACCTGTTTTGGAAACACTCTCGATGATAAAAGTTCTTATGTCTTGACTTAATTGAATCAGTTCTTTAGTATTTAGTTTTTTTAAGAATTTGGGGTTTTTTATATCTAATACATTCATTTTACTTCATTCCTTCATATCTATTATATCAAAAAGCATAAAAAAAATCTAAAATATAGATTTTTAATAGTTTTCAGCCTTCACTTCAAAGAAGGCCTTTGGATGAGCACATACTGGGCATACTTCTGGAGCTTCTTCACCATAGTGTACATGACCACAGTTACGACATACCCACATTTTAGGTGCTTCTTTTTTAAATACATTTTGATCTTTTACTGACGCTAATAATTTTAAATATCTTTCTTCATGCTCTTTTTCAATTTTTCCTACTTCTTCAAATAAATAAGCAATATATTCAAAACCTTCTTCTTTAGCTGTTTTAGCAAACCCGTCATACATATCTGTCCATTCATAGTTTTCACCTTCAGCCGCCATTTTTAAAGCGCCCATAGTATCAATGTTTAAACTATCTTTGATTTCACCATCAAATAAAACTTTTAACCACATTTTAGCATGTTCTTTTTCGTTATTAGCTGTTTCTTCAAAAATTGCACCTATTTGTTGATATCCTTCTGATTTAGCAGTTGATGCAAAATAAGTATATTTGTTTCTTGCTTGACTTTCTCCAGCAAATGCTGTTAATAGATTAGCTTCTGTTTTACTTCCTTTTAATTCCATAATTTTTCTCCTTCTTTCTTTAGACATTTTTGACAAATGCCTCTAAAATTAATCTCGTAATCCACTACTTTTCCTTCTTTGATAGAAATATCATTATTAAGTAAGTCATCCATAATATCACTAACTTTACCACAATCTAAACAAATAAAATGAGCATGATTATGATTTTTATCAAATCTATCAATGTTATTAGGCATTTTTATTCTTTTGATTTGACCATTATCTGCTAATAAATTAAGATTTCGATAAACCGTTCCTAAACTAATGTCAGGTATTGTTTTTTTGCATTCTTGATATACTTCATTAGCATTTGGATGAACATAACTATTTTGGATAATGCTTAAAATTAAATCTTTTTGTTTCGTTTTACGCAACTTATCCCTCTTTTCTTATCAGTAATGGTTACTAATAACATTATAGCATATTTAAACTTAAATACAACTCTTTTATGAAAAAAATCCAAAAAAATGGATTTTATTTTAATACTCTAGTATAACCACATGCGCCTTGAGGTTGTTCACGATTTAAATAATCCCCTATAGCTACGGCTTATTCTTCAATTTCTGCTTTAAATGCTTTTACATTTACCTGATTATCCATTTTATATTCTAGTATTTCCTCAATTTGTAGTGGCTGAGCTTCTACACCCGACTGACAAAGAATGGCCAAAGAGGAATAATTATCAGCAAAAACAGGGGGAAGGCTATCGTTATCAAAACTGTTTATCGCTCTATATGCCACCTTACTAATCAAGCGGATTCCTTCAAATTCATAGTATGTATTGGTCCAAATCATACCATAAATAGTAATTTTTTCTTTTATTTCTCTAATTAAAACACTATCTAATTCTGTTGAAAATGGTTCATAGTGAAGACCTTTTTCATCATATACAGCCTTAGTAAATATTGATTCTTTTGCAAGATAATAAGCAATACTTTTATCAATACATGTTTGATCAAATAATGCATGTGAATTACTATACATGTCAAATTCAATTGTTTTGGACTTTACCATCTAACCACCCCTTTTTTTAGTCCGATACGTATTTTACTATATATTAAAATAAAAAGCAAGGGACCCACCACTATAAAGAGGTATTTTTTACCTCACCTTCACAATACCAATCAATGGTATCTTTACTTGCCAATTCGGTATTTTCTTCCCACCGTAAATCTCTCTAACATTTTCAAAATAGTTTAAATACTGTAATGGCGATTAGACATGATATAGTGTTCTCCTATTTTAGCTTTCCCCGTCATTCCATCAGCAATATCGCGAACAACAACGAAATCATATCCATCTCTAATACCGACAAACAAAGTTCCACTAATACAACTTTGAATCATTTGAACTAAATGGTTATCAGAGTTACTGTAAGACCCAATAATCCCTGATGAATGAACAATAGCTGCATTTAATCCTTTTCTTAGTATATAGCAAACTATATTACACTTACTAAATTAAAACATATAATATATAAGCAAAGGGAGGGTAAAATGAAATATTTAATTGTTATAGATATTGATGGAACTCTTTTTAACAGTAATAATCAAGTGTCTAAAAGAACTCGCAAGGCAATTGAAAGCATCAAAAAATTAGGTCATTATATTGTTCTTTGTTCCGGAAGACCACGTCATAATGTTATTGATATTTGCCACGATATAGGGGCCAGTGAAATCATCATTTCTTCAACCGGAACAGAAATATTTGATATTGCTAATAATAAAATAATTGATTCACTGTATTTACCATTAACTTCAGTTATTAAAATGTATGAATATGCCCATAAATATTCTATTAAAATGAAAATATCTAGTTTTGATTATGAATATGTTAATATTATTCAGGATTATTTTCAAACGCCAATTCCAAAAGATATTATAAATTTTTTTATTAATAATCCAATTAAACAAATAATGTTTATTTACCATGACAATGAATTATTAGAAGCATTTAAAAAATATATAAATTGGTGCACTAAAGTAAAAATAGTCGATGAAACCGTCGGTAAGAATGAACCTTGGTTTTCGGTAAATAACCTATATGCCTCTAAGGGTAAAATGGTTTTAAATTTAGCTAATTATTTAAAAATTTTTCATAATAACATTATAACAATTGGTAATGACTATAATGATATATCCATGTTTCATGTAACTAAAAAAAGTTATGTAATGGATAACGCTAATGACATTGTTAAAAATCACGCTACATATATTACGAAAAGTAACGATAATGATGGCGTAGCTATTATATTAGAAAACTTTTTACAAGAAAAGACTCCCTAAAGAGTCTACTTAATACTATTAACTAATTCATTATATCGATTTAAAGTGGCTGTATCTTGGAAAACTATTTTGTCACCTTGGACTTCCCATTTACCTTTATTAGCAACTAATAGATTGATAACTTCAGTTTGGCAATTTAAAACTTTATTTATTTTTTCACTGGCTATTTTTAAATCTTTCTTAGATTGTTCAAAATCTTTTTCAGCTATTCCGTTAAGCATCAATTCTTTATATAACTCAATATAATAACTGTCTAATTTCTTTTCAGCTATATTATTAACAATTGTTTTTTCACTTGTCATATCGGTTAATTTTTCTAGTTGTTGATTAAAACGAATTTTAGTCTCTTCTAAATAATTTTTAGTTTCAACAAAATCCGGACCATCTTTTTGGTAATTAGCCGCGGATAAAGAATTAACTAATTTTTCATCGACTAATATTTTTAATAAATCTTGTAGTGTAGTTGCATATTCATCCATATAATTTTTAATGGCCTTTTCAACAACAGCGTAATCTTTTGTTGTTTTTACTTCCGTATTATATCTATCTTTTGTAACATCTTTTTCAGAAATTGCTTTAACCTCTTCACATAGAATATCTTCTTGTTTTAAATCTTTTACTGTCATATAAGCAATCACTCCAATTACAGCAATCACAACTAATAATGATGCAATTATAATATTTCTTTTTGTTTTTTTCCCCATACTTCTTTCTCCTTTTACCTATTATATCACTATTTAAATTTATGTAAACTAGAAAATTTTATTTGTCAGTTACTGTCGGCTTACTCATTATTTCAATAATTTTATCCATGTTGTCGTCATTAGCTTTAATATTTCTTTTTGTTTGTCCACATTTATTACATTTATAAATTATTTTAAAACTATCTTTTTTAGCTTTTTGGATGGCGATAGGTTCTAAAATACCATTACAACCTGCTAATCTATCACCCGGATTGATATCTAAATGTTTGGAACATAAACATTTTGGGCAGTGGTCACGAGCAGTATATCCTAAAGGATTCACTTCATTACCACATACTTCACAAATAAAATATTCATCTTTCATAGTAAATTTTTTGCTTTCTGTCATAAAGAATCACCACTTAAATAATATCATATTTTTGTTAATTAAAAAAGAGGATAGTCTTTATTGGCTTTATTTAGTAAATTAGTTTATAATTGTAATGGTGATTAGATGACAAAACCAGAATTATTAAGTCCCGCGGGTAATATGGAAGCCTTAAAAAGTGCGGTCCACAATGGAGCGGATGCTATATATTTAGCAGGCACTAGCTTTGGTGCTAGAAAATTTGCCGATAACTTCAGTAATAATGAATTAACTGAAGCTTTTAATTATGCCCATTTGTATGGTGTGAAAGTCTATGTAACCGCTAATACAATAATATATGACGATGAAGTAAATGATTTTATTTCCTATATAACATTTTTATATGTGAATGGTGTCGATGCCATTATTATGCAAGACATTGGGATGATTAGTCTAATTAGAAAATTAATTCCTAATTTAGAAATCCACGCCTCAACCCAAACTAATAATTGTAATGATGAAGTTTTAAAATTATATAAAGATTTAGGAGTTACTAGAGTGGTAATGGCTAGAGAACTTTCTTTAAATGAAATTAATAGTTTTAAGACCGATATTGAAAAAGAAGTTTTTATTCACGGAGCTTTATGTATATGTTATAGTGGATGCTGCTTATTTAGTAGTTTAAATGGTGGTAGAAGCGGTAACAGAGGTGAATGCGCTGGTCCATGCCGTTTACCATACACATTGATTAAAAATGGTAATAAAATATCTACTGAAGGCATTTTTTTATTAAGCACAAAAGAATTAAATACTAGTACACAAATAAAAGAAATAATAACGAGTAACATTCAAAGTTTAAAAATTGAGGGTCGCATGAAAAGTCCTGAATACGTTGGGTTTGTTACTAAGATGTATCGTAATTTAATCGATAATGTCTGTTTAGAAAGAAATGATAAGGACTTAAAAACTTTATTCAATCGCGAATTTACTGAAGGCCATTTATTTAAAAAACAGGGCAACGATTTAATGAATATTAAAAGTCCCAATCATCAAGGAATTATTATTGGTAAAGTAACTAATATTAATAATAAAATTGAAGTTAAATTAGCCGATAATTTAAGTCAAAATGATGGTATTAGATTTTTAGAAAGTAATAAAGGCATGATGGTTAATATGCTATATAATTCTAAAGACTTGTTGACAAATAAAGCTTTAAAAGGTGAAACCATTTATTTAGATAATAAAATTAATTTGACTTCTAATGACACCGTTTTAAAAACTATTAGTTATGAATTAAATGAAAATTTAAAAAAATATCCCGAAAAGAAAATCTTAGTTAATATTAAAATTAAAGCAAAAATAAATAATCCAATTATTGTTACTATTAATGATGATAAAAATGAAGTTAAAATAACAGGATCAATAATTGAAGCTTCAATTACTAGTCCGATTACTAAAGAAAAAATAAGTTATCAATTAAGTAAATTAGGTAATACGCCCTTTATTATTAATAATATAAATATCGATATGGATGATAATATATTTATTTCTATTAAAGAACTAAATATATTAAGGAGATATTTAACTGATGAATTAATTAAATTAAGGGTTAACGTAGACCGTAAAATGCCAATAATTAACTACCCTACTTTACCTGATAAAACTAAACACGAACTTAAAATAAGTGCTTTAGTTCGTAATGAAAATCAATTGAAAAATGTTTTGGATTATGTAGAATATATATATACCGACGACTATAATTTATATTTAAAATATAAAGGTCCTAAAGTGTTCTATCAAATAAATAGAGTTGGTACTATCCTACCAGATTTTAAAAATGAAAATCTATTAATTACTGAATTAGGAAGTTTATATAAATATAGTAAAAATAATAATTGCCATGGTGATTACTTCTTAAATGTTGTAAATAATTATAGTGTTAATTTTTTAGAACAAAATAGTATAATTAAAACCACTATATCGCCAGAAATGGATTTAAATAAACTAAAACAAATTAAAACTGGAAATCCTGAAGTAATTATATATGGTACTTTAGAATTAATGGTAATGAAACACTGTATTATAAAAATGACTGAGGGTTGTAAAAACTGTCAAGGGAAATTCCACTTACAAAATAAAAATAATGAATTGTTTCCAATTATTAATAAAAATTGCTTAACCCATATTATGCATAGTAAAAAAATAAATTTAATTGATACTATTCCTTCATTAATAAGTATGGGGATTAGTAATTTTAGAATCGAACTATTTGATGAAGATGAAAATACTATTATAAACATATTTAATAGCATAAAAAAATCCTAGAAATTTCTAGGATTTTTTAATTAGTTACGACGGTCTGCTTTTCTTTGAGCACGACATTCAGGACATCTAACTGGTTCGTTAGTAAAACCTTTTTCTTCGTAGAACTCTTGTTCACCAACAGTGAATATGAATTCTTTACCACAATCTTTACAAACGATTTTTTTGTCTTCTTTTTGCATTGATAATTTCCTCCTTCTTAGAATATTGTTTATCAAATTATTTGGATTTCTAAAGAGGAAATATCAAAATAAGGTAATAAACTTCTTTCATTTTAGCACATTTAAAGTTCTTTTTCAAGTGATTTATCAAAAGTAAAAGATAATCTACTCAATTATCTTTTAAAATGGTCAAAATTTTCATATCTAAGAACATATTTATAAGCCGTTTTATCATTTGTAATAATGAACCAGCTTTCTAAATCTTCACGAATTTCATTGTAAATAATTGGTGAATGTAACTCTTCTTCAATATCTACGATATCATTAAAGTCTTTAAGATTTACAACATCATATTGAGCTAAATTAGGCATATTTTCAGCTATAGCAATAATATCACCATATTCTTTCAATATCTTATTAAGTTTTAATACATATTCTGATTTTCTAGTTGTATTAAGTAGCTGACCAACTAATTTTTTCATCATTATTAATGATAATAATAATAATGCAATACCAATTAATAATAACGGAATATTTAAAGTTGATGTAGAATTTATATTTGTATTTTTATAAACTATATCTCCACCATTATTAATATAATCCGGTTTAATTTCAATTGTTGGTTTTAGTAATGGCACTTGTAAAGTCATAATATTACTTTCCTGTAAAGTACTAGGAGCTTCTTTAGTTCCACCAGTAACGTTTATTTTAAAAGCTAAATCAACACGGGCGTCTACAGATAAACCAAATTGGTTTCTAAAATCGGTCATGATATCATTGTATTTTTTGTAATCGATTGTTACAGTTTTATTAATACCAAAGTTTGATCCACTATCACTTTTAGCTTCACTTGGTACAATTGGATAACTTTTTGACCAAACTTCTACTGATTTCCCTTCACTTTCAGCGAACAATCCTTTGACAGTTGCAACTATTTCATATGAATAATTATAATCCATTTTTTTACTACTTTGGAAATTATATTTTGTATCCACTTCAATGCGATCAATTAATGAAGTAATATACTGTTTATTCATTCCAATATAATTACTAGTAAAGAAACTATTTGGTTTTAAATAAACACGGTAATTCAAGTTACTATTATAGCTATATGTATATAAAGCTTCCCCTTTATCGGTTTCTTTGCTTACACTTTTAACAATTGCCCACACCGCAAAAGCCATTACTACTAAAACAACAATTAATAGAAATACTTGAACCCACTGTTTTAAAATAATTTTAGTTTCATTTTTTGATCTCATTTTAACTCTCCTTTTCATTCTTTTATGATGTCATTCCACTCAACCATACAGATGGATAACCAATGTATGGTACGGTGAACGAAACTTTACCAATAACTGAATTGATAGATACTGGATCTAAATCATTCGAATTATTGTGATCGCCCTTTGTAATAAATGCCTCATTACCATTTTTATCGTTTGTTATTTCGATAATACGGTGGATAACAAATTTAGAACCACTTGTAAACTGAATTATATCATTAGCTTTCAATTCTCGTTTTTCTGTATCAGTCAATTTATTAACAATAACCGCATCTCCTCGATTAAAGGTTGGCGACATACTTCCCGATAATACAGCAATTGGTTGGTATTTAAATACGCCAATGACAAAAGCTGCAACTACAGCTATAAAAACAAATATTGGTACATAATGAACTGGACTATATTTTTTTCTAGCTCTTTTTGATAGTCTTTCTTCTTTGTTAACATGAACATAATTTAAATAAACAAATATTGATAGTGGCATGGTTATACCAATAATTGATATAACAAACCAATCTAAATTTGGAATAATTGGAACAATAAATTCTGGAATTATTACAAATAGCCTATAGATAATTGGTAATTTAGCTCCACCAATATATGATAAATATGTTAAAACCCCACTCATGACTAAAGCTGGAACCAAGATAGATGCACTATAGATGAAAGTTTCTTTAACAGTAATGAAATGTTCACCAAAGTTACTAAATGAAATACTGGCGATCATAAACAATATTGTAATTAAAATGAAATTCCATTTTTTCTTTTTTTCTAATGTAATCAATGCATTACGAATTATTTCTTGGAAGAAAATTATTCCACCAAATGACCATAAGTTTTTTAAAATACTTAAAATGTCTTTTGAATAAGGTGTTTTTTGGTAACCAAAAATTAACCCTAATAAGAAATAAATAATAATGTAAACTATTAATCCAATTATTAAGCTCTGAGTTTTATTATTCTCATCTTTTATTCTCAGCGAGTTACCTCTGCTTAAGAATATTGCTACAGCACAAATACCAATCCAAATAAGCGGGTTTATTAGTTCATTATAAAATGATGGATTAGCTGGCGCGATAACAAAAATGTTAAGCAATAGATATATGGTTAATAGTGAATATAGTATTATTAGCTTTTTCATTGTATAACCCCTTTATAATGAGTAAACTATACGTTCCCCTATTATTACTATTATAAATAATTATAGCATATGAAAAAACAATTGGCAATAAAATACCAAGAAATGAGTACTTTATACCAAATAATGTCTAATAAAAAGCCTAATTGTTATTAAGCTTTTTGTGAAAAGGTTAAGATCATGTTAACTGCATTTGTTTTTTCTGCCTCTGTTGGTTGCCCTGTTACAGCCTTATCATAAGCAACTGTTACATCAAATGTTTTAGTAGCACCTGCAGCAACTACTTCATCTTTAGCAATTCCTGTATAACTATATTTAATAATTGTACTGCTACTTGGTGTAAATGTAATATCACTTAATACGGCATCTAAACTACCACTATTTTCTACTTCAACAGTATATGTAAGTGCATCACCTGGTGTCGCTAAATCTGTTTCAAATGTTGCGGTTAATTTACTTCCCCCTACTGATGCTGATTTATTTACAGCTGTTCCTACTGGAGTTCC
>CAZIDO010000006.1:0-13255 GCA_964538005.1 uncultured Muribaculaceae bacterium | reverse complement strand
GTTCCTACTGGAGTTCCAGCTGTAATACTTTTAATATGGACATCCCATGAAGATGTTACATTAGCACTACCAGTAATGTTAAGTTGTGTCGCGAATGCAGCATAACCTACGGCCATTACAAATACGATAGCTAAAAGTCCTCCTATTAAAACATTTTTATTCTTTGCGTCCATGTTTCTTTCCTTCCCTTCCTACATTGTCTGGCAATTACGATTACTACCATCCACTATAATATATCACAATCCAGAAACCGATGCAATAATTCTAACAAAAGTTGACATGGTTTTTACTACATCATTTTAGGTATTGAAATACCTAATAAACCTAACAATGTTTCTAAGACCTTATTATTAAAGCCTAAAATAACTTCAAAATCTACTTTTTGTGTGCCGCTTAACCCGTTAACTTTATTGTTTTGGTAAAAATTGTTAGCAATTACTGATAAATCATATAGGTATTCTGCAATAAAGTGTGGTTTTCTTTCCTTTGCAGCTAAATCGATAACATCGCTTACTTCTAATAATTTAAGTCTTAAGCTTCTATCAGTTTCGCTATAAATAGTATTTGAAATTGTACTGGTATTATACCCAATAATTTTATTAATACGTAAATATGTATATAAAATATATGGACCAGTTTTACCAGCAACTTCACTGAACTTTTTAATATCAAAAATATAGTTACGTTCTAAATTATTTTGCAATTCGGCAAATTTAATAATAGCATTTACAATTTTATCTAAATCTTCTGTGTCCATTTTTTTATTTTCTTCACGTAGATTAATAAACTCTTCTTTTACTTGCACAATTAAATTTTCTAATTTGAAAGTTCCACCAGCACGAGTTTTGAATGGTTTATTATCTGGACCATTTACTGTTCCATTACCATAATGTTCTAATGATCCTTCATATATATGAGCCTTTTTAGCCGCTCTAAATACTTGTTCAAAATACATACTTTGACGAGCATCAACTACATAAATAATCGCATCAGGGCTAAAATCTTTCTGACGTTGCCAAATTGTTCCTAAATCAGATGTTGCATATAAATAAGCCCCGTCACTTTTTTGTAACATACATGGTGGCATTTCAAATTTATCATCTTCTTCTTTTACATCAATGATTTTAGCCCCATTATCTTCTCTTACAACCCCTTGTTTTTCAATAAATGGCATCATTTCTGGAAATTGTTTATACGCATGACTTTCACCATACCACAAATCAAAATGTACATCTAAATAATCATAAATCCTTTTAATATCGCCTACAGATAAATTACATATTTTTCGCCATAAAACTTGATATCTTGGATCACCCTCTTGTAAGTCTTTAGTGATTTGGGCACATTCTGCTCTTACTTCATCATCTTCTTTACATAATGCGCTCATTTTAGGATAAGTGACATCTAAATAATCTAAATCAAATTCGATATCATCATAATTTTGATTTGGAAAATCGTGAATAAGGGCATACATTACTTGTCCCATTTGAGTTCCAATATCACCTAAATGAACATCGCCTATAGTTTTATTACCTTTATATTTTAAAATATTATATATTGCCTGACCAATAGTAGCAGGTCTTAAATGACCAACATGTAATGGTTTAGCAACGTTGGGTCCACCATAATCAACAACGATTGTTTGATTTTCTTTAGTTGCTCCTAAAATAGGTGCTTCCATTAATTTTTTAAATTTTTCGCATATATATTTATCGCTTGCTTTAATATTGATAAATCCTGGTACAGCAAATGTCACTTCTTTAAAGAAATCACTAAAGTTCTCTTCTTTGTTAATAGCCTCCACTACTTCATTCCCAATCACCATTGGTGCTTTATGATATGTTTTGGCAAGTTTAAAACAATCATCACATTGATAATCAGCGTCTTTGTTTGATTTTATAATAATTGTATCGTTATCATAACCTAATTTTTTAAATACTTTGTCAAATATTTCTTTCATATTATTCCTCCTTAATTAAAAAAATCCTATAAAATAAGGACGAGTTTTCCCGCGGTGCCACCTTACTTCATAGAATTCTATGCTACTTTAATCTTTAATGCAGATTTACAAACAGCTCTAAGGTACGTTCATAAAAGGTTATTTATTAGGTTTACACTATCCCTAACTCACTTGGAAATATTACTTTTATTACTCTTCCTCTTCATTGCCTTGGTACTAATTATATAAGATAATTTTTGTTTTGTCAATCATTTTATAATATATAGGTCAGATTAAGTTCCTGTCCCAGCTAGCAATAAATGATCCATTAAAAATAAAACCTAAGCTTATTTACATTCAATATCTTTTGATTTTAATTTATTAAAGTATTTAACTGAATTTTTATTTAAATCGAATTCATCAAGTTCATCACTAGTTAAATTTTGAACATCTATATGATACTTGGTTTGATATTTTGTATTAGTATTCGTAAGTATTTCTACTTTAATGTTTTTAGATTTCGCTAAATCATTATTATAATTTTCAGCACTTTCTTTAATACTTTTAATTGTTACTAATCCATCATCTTCTTTTGATTCATAAGTTCTAGTTATATTTACTTTTACAACTTCATCTTTATTATTAAAAATAACATCTCGTTTTTCGATATCAGTTATATCGTTAGCTTTATGTTTTATCGTACAAGTTTTCATAAACTGTTCTGTTTTAGCGGTACAACCTGTTAATAGTAAAACGGTTATTAATAATAAAACATATTTATTCATATTATTCTCCTTCCGGTTTTAATAAAGATAATGAAACTTTATTTTTATCTAATAAAATATCATCGACATAGCAATCAACTATATCGCCAACATTAACCACTTCCATTGGATGCTTAATAAATCTATTAGTTAATTTAGAAATATGCGCTAAACCATCATTTTTAAGTCCAATATCAATAAATGCCCCGAATGGTGCAACATTACGAACAGTTCCTTGTAATTGCATTCCTATTTTTAAATCTTCTAAATGTAATACATCACTTTTGAGTAGTGGTTTTGGCATTTCATCACGTGGATCTCTATTAGGTTTTTGTAATGCTTTAACGATATCCTCTAAAGTATAAATATCGGTTCCTAAAATACTTGCCATTTCATTTATATTAATTTCAAAATTCATTTTATCGGTTCCAATATCTGATAAGGATAAGTTAAGCTCGTCCAATAATTTTAAAGTGATTTTATAACTTTCCGGATGGATTGAGGTCGCATCTAAAATAGATGATCCATCAATAATTCTTAAGAACCCTATCGCTTGAGTATATACTTTAGGACTTAATAATTTAGCAATCACTTCTCTACTTAAAATTTTTCCATGTTCATCACGATATTTAACTAATTTATCAATTGTTGTTTTAGTTAAACCAGAAACGTATTTAAGTAATGAAACACTAGCTGTATTAATATTAACGCCAACACTATTAACCGCTTTTTCAACAATAAAGTCCAAAGAAGTACTTAATTTTTTATCTGGAATATCATGCTGATAAAGACCAACCCCAATACTTTCAGGATCAATTTTAACTAATTCTGCTAATGGATCTTGAAGGCGTCTAGCAATACTGATGGCACTTCTCTCTTCAACATGCAAATCTGGAAATTCTGAAATTGCTAATTTACTAGCTGAATAAACTGAAGCTCCTGCTTCACTAACAATAATATATTCTACTTTTCTTTTAGCATCTTTAATTGTATCCGCTACAAACGATTCACTTTCTCTTGAAGCTGTACCATTACCAATAGCAATAATATCAATATTATATTTATCAATTAATTCTAAAAGTATTTGTTTACTTTTTTCTTTTTCATTTCTTGGCTCATGAGGATAAATAACTTTAATAGCTATTTTTTTACCAGTTTCATCAACTACTGCTAATTTACAGCCTGTACGATATGCTGGGTCAAACCCTAAAACCATTTTTTCTTTCATTGGTGCTTGCATTAATAGATTTTCTAAATTCTTACTAAAATTATTAGTAGCATCATCTTCGGCTATTTCCGTTAATTCAGCTCTGATTTCTCTTTCGACTGAAGGTTCAATTAATCTTTTATAACTATCGATAATAGAATCTTTAATTATGTAATTAAATGGTGCTTCTTTTTTGATTAATCTTTCTTCTAAATATGCAATTACTTTTTCTTTTTCAATTTCTATCTTCGCGCTTATTATTTTTTCTTTTTCAGCTCGGTTGATTGCTAATACTCTATATGGTTTAGCATACTTTATTTTTTCAGTAAAATCATAATACATTTCATATAATTTATTTTCATCTTCTGAGCTTTTCTTCTTCTTGGTAACAAGTGTTCCTGTATTATAAGTGAAATTTCTTACCCATTTACGATAAAAAGCATTATCACTAATCCACTCAGCTATTATGTATCCAGCACCATCTATGGCGGCCTCAACAGTTTTTCCATTTTCATTTAAATATGGATTTACTAAATCCTCTAATGACTTTGTAGTATAGCTCATTATTTGTTTAGCTAGTGGTTCTAAACCATTTTTAATAGCTTCGGTAGCTTTTGTTTTTTTCTTTTCTTTAAATGGTCGATATAAATCTTCCACTTCAACTAATTTATTAGATGCTAAAATTTGACTTTTTAATTCTTCAGTCATTAATCCTTTTTCTTCAATTAATCTAATTACATCTTCTTTTCTTTTTAATAGATTAACTTCATACATATATACTTCGTTAATTTTTCTGATTTGTTCTTCATCTAAATTGCCTGTTACTTCTTTACGATAACGGGCAATAAAAGGGATGGTATTACCATCGCTTAATAAATTTAAAGTTTTTTCTACTTGGGTTTCTTTGACATTTAAATTAATACTTATTTCTTTTATGATTTGACTATTCATGCTTTTCCTCACTTACTTTTAAATCTTTGTGTACTTTTTTTATTTCTTTTATTAGTTCTTCTTTTACTGATAACATTTCAATATAGTTTTGACCAGTATCATCTAATAAAACAATATCAACAGTTTTTCCAAAATTGGGTTCTAAATAATAGTTTTTTAGTTCCTTGTAGTAACCTGATTCATAAATGCTAGTTAACTGTGAATATGTGATTATTCTTTTATTTGTAATACAATATTGTTCAGCAGTAATTCTTTTGTTTCTGTTTATACAATTTCTAGTTAATGGATAAGCTATAAAGCCGACCATAATTCCTAGTACAATAATAACTGGCATTACCTTAACAAAAAAACTCGCGATAAACATAATGATTAAAATAATTAACATTATAAATTCATTTTTAATTACTTTATTCATTCTAAAACTTTCAGGTTTAGTTTCAATTATTATTTTTTCGTGTTTTTCTAATTCTTTATTAAACATTTTATACCTCCGCTATTATAAGTATATCATATCAATAGGATTTTTAGAATATTTAGATATTGGTTTTAAATTTAATATTTTTTGTTTATTTTCTTTTTGCCCAATAAAGAGGCTTTACTAATAACTTCTTTCCCAAACTTTTCTTTTATTTTATCAACTGTATCTTCCAAGTCATTATTTTGCTCTACTTGATTTAAATCATCAAATAATGATACTTGATATGTTACTTCATTAGTTAAGCCATCAACCCCAAGACCAACTAATCTAATGGGTTCATCTTTCCACATTTCACTTACTAATTTTTTAGCAGTATCAAAAATAGTAGAAGCACTATTGGTAGCATTAGACAATTTCTTTTGATGAGTATAGTTTTTAAAATTGGCATCTTTTAATTGAACTCGAACTACATAAGCATATCTTTTTTCCTTTCGAAGTTGGCTTGATAAGTTATCACTTATAGATTCTAAAATATCATATACTTCTTCTTTATGTATTAGGTTATGAGTTAAAGTGGTACTATTTGAAAGACCTTTATTTAACAGTTTTTCACTTTCAACTTTTGATTCGTCAATCCCATTAGCTGATTCTACCATTTTAAAAGATTGATTTTTAAAGTATGGATATAATTTGGTAGGATCTTGTTTACTTAAATCACCAATTGTCATTATATTTAATTTTTTTAATTTTTCAGCGGTTTTTTTACCAATGAAAAATAAATCGTCAATTGGTAGTGGTTTCATTTTTATATCTAATTCTTGTTCAAATAATGTATGAACCCTGTCTGGTTTTAAAAAATCTGATGCCATTTTCGCACATAGTTTACAATTAGCAATTCCAATATTAACTGTAAAACCTAATTTATTTTTTATTTCTTCTTTTAGTTTATACGCAAATTTTACTTCGTCACCATATAAATGTTTGATTGGTCCATAATCTAAAAAACATTCATCAATACTCATTCTTTCAATATCAGGTGTATATGAACTAATTAATTCAAACAAACTATCCGACATCTCTTTATAACATTTATAATCGGGTTTATATACTTTTAAACTAGGGCATTTTTTTCTTGCTAAAAATATTGGTTCCGCAGTTTTTACCCCTTTGGTTTTAATTGGAGTAGATTTTGCTAAAACAATACCATGTCTTTTATTAGTTTCATCACCAATAATTGCATAAGTATTCCTGATATCTATACTATGCCCTTGTTTTAATAACTGCACTGCTGTCCATGACAAAAAGGCATTATTAACATCGATGTGCATGATTATACGTTCCATATTTATCACCATCTATATTATACCACGAACAATAGTTCAAATAAAAGAGTTTATATTTTTTTATAAACTCTTACCATTGTAATTCGCTTTCATTGTGTACTAATATATTTTGGTTAGTAACAAAATAATTATGATTATCTTTTACTTCAAAATTATAAACATTAATTTCTTCTGTCAATTCAACTATTTCTATTTTTTCAACAGTCATTTTATTATTGTTAGAATCAATCAATTCATCATTTACTTTTATATCCCTAACATGAAGCCAATCATTATTTACGAAAAACAAATGTCCACCTGTTACTTCTATTTTTTGACCATTAACATATACATTATATATTTCTTTACTTTTATTAATAAATGTTCTTACTACTGGTTTTAATTCGATTGTTTTTTCTATTAAATTATATGATTGTACTAAATCATTTTCTTTAATTTCTTCAATTGATGTTAATCCAATATCAGTCATTACTAATGTACCTGCAACAAAACAATATACTATTTCTCTGCCATCATTAGTAACATGTACTGGCCAAGTAGTTCTATTATGTGTTCTTACCTTTTCTTTATTATCCTCTTCAACCATTTCTTGTTCAATAATTTCGGTTGAATTATCATTTGCAATTTCATGCTCTGATTTTAATCTTTGAATTCCTTTGAATGCTTTAAATCCTGACATAACACTTGCTCCTAGCCCCATAGCAGCAAACGGAATTAATTCATGATTGAATCCCCCATAATGATTGCCGTTGTTCCGGCTACCATGCTTGATAATATGATAGAATTATATGTTTTAGCATCTTTATTACTAGTATTATCTAAAAATTCTCCTGTATGCAATTTCAAAACCTCCCTTTCAGTATTTATATTAACTCTTTAATTATTTATAGTCAAGCTTTTCTATATTTTATAATTTTATATACTTCCATTACCACTAAAATAATTAATGAGAGCAGTAATAGTATTCCCATATCTACTAGTGGTACACTCTCAGCTTTTAAGAAACTACTTAAAACAGGCACTTCCATAATTATTACTTGTAAAGTTAAACATATTAGAATACTAGCAATAATTAAAGGATTTTTCTTTAACGATATTTTAAAAGTTGACTCTCTTTCACTACGACAATTAAATACATGGATATTTTGCATAAATACCATTAATACCATGATATAACCACGGGCTAAATCAATATCCATATGCATGACATTTATTAAGTAACTCCATACAACAAATACAATTAAACCAATAGCTAATCCAGCTACTAACGTTTCAGATAATAGTTCTTTATTAAAAATGGACTCTTTAGTTTTTCTTGGTTTTTGTTTCATAATACCGTCTTCACTTTTTTCAAATGCTAAAGCAATATCTTGAAAACCATCGGTAACAATATTTAACCATAATAATTGAATAGCAACTAAAGGCATTGGTAAATTACACATAATTGATAAAACAAAGAATAGTACTTCTGCTAAACCACAAGATAATAGCATGTAACTTACTTTTCTAATATTATTATAAGCGGTTCTTCCTTCTTTAATTCCAGCTACAATTGATTTAAAATTATCATCGACAATAATCATTGAAGCGGTATCCTTAGCAACATCAGTTCCACTACCCATAGCGATACCAATATTCGCACTTCTTAATGCCGGAGCATCATTTACCCCGTCACCAGTAACGGCTATAAATTCTTGTTGCCTTTTATATGACTCAACTATTTTTAATTTATTAATTGGACTTACTCTAGTAAAGACTTTTTTACTTTTAACAAATTCATCAAATGATTTTTCATCTTTAGCTAAAGCTTCATCAATATCTTTATCAGTTGCAACTTCACTATAGTTAGTTACTAAATTTAATTCTTTAGCAATTGTAAAAGCAGTTAATGGATGGTCCCCAGTTATCATTACTACTTTTATTCCGGCTTCGTGACATTCATTAATTGAGGCTTTAGCTTCTTTTCTAATTGGATCAATAAAACCCACTAAACCATTAAAGGTTAAATTTTCTAAAGTGTTTTGACAAGGTCCACTAGCAATTGCGATGACTCTATACCCTTGTTTGGCTAAGTCTTCATTTTGTTTCATAATATTATTAACATCTAAATTACTTTGATTACAAAACTCTAAAGCTTTTTCAATTGATCCTTTTACTGTTCCAAAGCTTTGATTATTTTCTTCATAAAAAACAGCTGAATATTTATTTTCTGATTCATAAGGAATTTGTTTAGTAATTTTAATATTTTCTTTATTTATTTTTGCTTTAAGCCCTAAAGTTAAAAATGCTATATCAATAGAATCTCCACTACTAATAAATTTATTATTTTCTTTTGCTAAAGTTCCTTCATTATTAATAAAACCCATTAAGCTTATTTGTTTTGCTTGCTCTAGTTTATCAGAATTACCAATAATACTTCCCTCATCATTATATCCAATACCATCTATTTCAAATGTTGTTCCATCAACTAAAACAATTTTTTTAGCCGTTTGTTCATCGATTGTTAATGTTCCTGTTTTATCACTTGCAATTACGGTACAGCTGCCTAAACTTTCTACTGCATTTAGTTTTTTAACAATAACGTTTTTCTTAGACATTTTATTAGATGCAATTGTTAAAACAGTAGTAAGCGCTAAAGGAAGTCCTTCAGGCATAGCCGAAACCGATAAGGCAATTACCGATAAAAATATTTCACTACCTTCAACACCCTTATAAAGTAAAATACATCCAATTATTAAAGCAACAAATATTACTAAAATGCTTATTTGTTTTGAAAACTTTTCCATTCTAATTGTTAATGGAGATTTAGTTTCTTCAGTTGTTGCAACTGTTGCTGCAATACTACCTATTTCTGTATCACTAGCAGTTCCGATAACTATACAAGTACCCCTGCCTGTAACAACGGTGGTTCCAGCATAAACCATATTCTTTCTTTCGGCTAAACTTACATCATTTAAAATAGTATCTTGTTTAGTTACCGCAACACTTTCACCTGTTAATATTGATTCATCTATTTGTAAGTTCTGACTTTGAATTACTCGCATATCTGCACTTACTTTATCACCGGATTCTAATAATACTATATCACCAGGTACTAATTCTTTGGAATCAACATCTATACTTTGATTATTTCTTAAAACAGTAATACTATCTTTGATTAAATTTTCTAAACTTTCGGCGTTTTTTCCAGCTTTCCATTCCTGAATAGCGCCTAGAGATATATTCAGTAAAATTATAAATAATATTGCTACTGCATCAATAGTTTCACCAATTAAAAAACAAAAGACAACAGTAATTATTAATAAAATAATTAAAGGATTTAATATTTGTTTAAAAAATATTTTAAGCAATGTATCCTTTTTCTTTTTGGGTAAAATATTTTCACCATATTTAAGTAATCTTGTATTTACTTCTTCAGAAGATAATCCCTCTTCTTTAGTATTCAATTCTTTCAATATTTCTTTTTTTGATAGCTTATGATAATCCATATGAACCTCCTAGTATATGTTTATTATACCTGATTTTAATAAATTAATAAAACAAAAAGTAGATTTCTCTACTTAGTTGCTTTTTTAGGTTTTGTAGTATCATCTGATAATTTTTCAATTACTTGTTCAGATACTTCAATTACTTTTATTTTAATAGCATTAGCTGATTTTTCAATTACTGGAGTTCCTTTTTCAATTGCATATTCAACTAATTCATTGGCTTTTGCTTTTAAGTTTTTAGCTTGTTTTTTAGCTTCAGCAATAACTGTTTCTTTATTTAAATTTTCTAAACCTTCTTTTAATTCTTCAATTTTTTCTTCTACCGTAATTTTAACATCTTCTGCATCAATACTTCTTACTTTTGCTACTAAATCGTCAAACATATTTTTAAGGTCTTGTCTTGTTTCTTCACCTTTTTTAGGTGCGAATAAAATTCCTAGAGCAGCACCAATACCAGCACCTGCTAAAAATTTTCCTAATCCTTTTTTACTCATCTTTTTTTACCCTCTTTCTATTAAATAAACTTTCTATCCCATTAACAATAAATGATACGAAAGTGTCACTTATACCAACAACGGCATCTGTTGCGCCATCAATGATGTTGAATAAACCATCTAACTTTGATGATTTTCTATTTATATCATCAACCATTTTGTCAACTTTATCCAAAGTTTTAATTGCTCTAAAAACTAAAATAATTAAAGCAATAACTAAAATAATTAAAGCGACATAAAATAATAAGGTCATTAAATCTATAACGTTAATCATTTTTTATCTCCTTTTTGATACATTGAATCAATCATACTGAATAATTCACTATCACTAATTTTACGTGGTTCTTCTTCTGGTTCAGGTTGACCTAATTCAGCTTGTAGTAAATCTGTTAAGTCTTCCTCTCCTTCTAAACTATGCCTTGGTTTGTCACCAATGATATCATTAGTATGTTCAGTAGGAATAATAGTATCCATTACTTCTTCATCTACTTCAATGTTTTCTTCGATTAAATCTGTTGGTTCTTCAACTTCATCTTCAAATAAAACACGATTTTTACCAAATAATGTTGTTTCAATATCATCTTCTAAAGTCCCATAAGCTTTATTTCTAATTTCATCAATAGTTGCTTCTTTAGCATTATAATAACTTCTTGGTTTTACTGCTTTAGTTTTAATATCTTCTTTTTGATAATTTTTATCCAAAATTCCATAAACTGGCGAAATAATTGGTGTTGGTTTGAACACTTTTCTTTCTTCTTTAGCCGGACTATAAACTTCTTTTGTTTCTTTACGATATGATGATTTTTTCTTTTCTTCTTTTCCGGCTTTTTGTTTTTCTAAAGTTGTAAAATCCTCATCGTCAAAGAATGGAAATTTATATTCTTCTTTTTTAGGCTCCAGAGTAGTAGGTTCCTCTAATTTTGAATATTGTTCCTCTGGTTCTGGAGTTTGACGTCTCGGTACAGGTGAAGCAATTTCCACTTGTGTAACTTCTTTTTTAATTGGTTCCTCGACTTCAATTACCTCGTCAACTTCTTCTGTAAATAAATTTTTTAGCTTGTCCATTAGACCCATAGTAACACCTCTAATCTCCCTTTTCTGAATAGCGCAAAAAACTATCGTTATCTGCTTTTGATGTAAAAGCATCATATTTTTCTTCTTTTGTTTTTAAAAAGTCATCACCTAATGATAATTTTATAATATTATGGTTGTATTTAATTGTCGATAAAATGTATGAGGAATTTAAAACTACATCGTTTATATCTTCTTTAGGTACTAAAGCTTCTATCTTAGCGTAATTATAAACAAACTCAACCAAATAGTCGTTATTACGTTTAGTAATTTCTAAGTAACCTTTTTTATCACCTGTTTTAATTTTTCTCGAATAATATTTAGAATTATCAACTTTATAACTCAAACTACTTTTATAATAATACCCTATTTCGTCTAAGTATAAGTAATAGTACACCCCATTTGAATATAACCTATCATTAGTTCCCCGACTGTCGATATAAGTAACACCTCTTGGGACATAATACTTATATCCAATACCCACACGGTTATATAAAGTATTATCTTTTGAAAGTACAACATCTACTGTATTATCAATACTGGTTGTATCAATTCTAACAACAGTACAGCCGGTTAGTAAAAACACTAACAAACATAGAACGATAGCTCTCTTTTTCATATAACACCTGCTTATCTTAAATTATATCAAACTTTATTTGATTTTTATAGTTTTTTACTTACTTTACATGTAAAAAAGTGTCTATTTAACTACTCTAACCATATAGATTGGAAATCCAATACTCATAAAACGTTCTTCATATTCGGTTTCAACATTATCATAGTCATCCTGGTGAAGATTTAAAGATAACTCCTCTATCCTATATCCATAATCGGTAAACGACTGTAATGAGTATTCAAATAAGTGACGATTATCAGTCTTTTGAATAATGTTTTTACTGTTTTTAAATAATTTGTCATAGCGTTTTAAAAACCTCTCACTGGTTAAACGTCGATGTGCATGCCTTGATTTTGGCCATGGATCAGAGAAATTCAAATAGATTGTATCTATCTCATGATCAAACACCTCTTCAATATTAGTCGCATCCATTTTAATTAATTTTAAATTTGGAATATTTTCGTTTGCTAATTTTTGAACTGGTCTAATCATAACACTATCATACATTTCTATCCCAATAAAATTGATATCAGGATATTTTAAAGCCATATTAATAATAAACCTTCCCTTACCCATTCCTATTTCTAAATGAATCGGATTATCATTATTAAAGACTTTATTAATTTTACCACAATATTGTGAAGGATTCTTGATAATATAAGGAGAATTGCCAATGACCTCATCGGCTCCTTTAATATTCTTAAGTCGCATTTTATCACCTAATTAACTCTTGCTAAATAAAAACAATTTGCTTAACAAAACCTTTCTATAAAATTATATCACATTTATTCAATTTCTTTATTCATTTCTGAAATATTTTCTAAACATTGTTCATTTAAAATTATAGGGTATTCATAAAGAATATTATTTTTTAAGATATTAAAAATAATGTTAATAATTCTTCTCGTGTGATGAACTTGGCTATATTGAAACACCAATTGCTTTAACTAACACTTTAAATGTT
>CAZIDO010000005.1:0-24775 GCA_964538005.1 uncultured Muribaculaceae bacterium | reverse complement strand
AGTTGCACAACAATATTAGCGCTTGGAAAAGCCCAAGAAATAAAAGAAATAATTGCAGTTGCTGATAAAGATACAAAATTAGGTAAAGATTATTCAATAGCAGATATTAAAAAATATTTAATGTACAGCGGTAAATACAATCGTTGTTATAGTACAGAAGAACTAGATGAACTGTGTTTTAAAATTGGAATAACTAGGGAACAATTATTTTGCCAAGTGATAAATCTAGACATTTTCTTCTTTCAAGAAATAGAAAAGGTAATAAGAAGAAGAGGAAACGTATGGGTAGGTGGTTCGACTTGCTTAACAAAAAATCAACTTCAAGAAAATGGAAAGTTTATATTAGAAATTGTTGGTAACGTCTCTAGGCATTTTAAGTTCAAATATAGTTCTAGAAAAGATTTAGCTGATTTAGCTGATTTCGCACTTGATATTATTGTAAATAAGTGTGGGGATTTATTTACAAATATAATTGATGAAGAAATACTTGCAAAATGCCTTCATACTAAAACAACAAAGTTTCTTTTGAAGACGTTAATCTCTAAAGAGGTAGGTATTGACCGCGTTAAGGAGATTGGTCAAGATTATGAATATGAAGAAATGGAAAAGTCAACTGTGTATTATTCATTTTTAACCCATGAAGAAAATAGATTATTAAATATATTATCAGGCGAGCTTGAATCTGAAAAAGAAAATCCATTTGAAAGCACAACAAATATTTTAGAAATTACTCCAGAGCAATTTGAAGAACAAATATCACAAGTAAGAGAAAAAATGAAAGTGAACCAGATACGATAATTTAAACTCTAGAAATAGAGTTTTTTGTTTAAAATAATATATTTTTGTTCATAACATAATAGGTGATAATATGGAAAGAACGTCAATATGGACAAAAGACTTAGAAGTAAACACTAATGATTATTTAGATCATAATGAAGAATGTGACATTTTAATTATTGGTGGGGGGATAGCAGGACTATCTACTGCATTTTATTTAAAAGATAGTAACCAAAAAATAATTTTAATTGACAAAGAAAAGACTGGTTTTGGAGTAACATCCCATACAACTGGTAAATTGACTTATTTACAAGGGGATATTTATTCCAAAATAGAAAAAGCTTTTGATTTTGAAGTGGCAAAATTATATTTAGAATCACAAAAACAAGCGATTAATTTAGTTGAGGACAACATAAAACAATATCGAATTGAATGTGATTATCAAAAATGTGACTCGTATATATTTACAACAAACGAAGATAAAAAATTAAATAATGAAAGAGATTTTTTAAGTAGGGTTGATATTCAATATAATGATACCAACAAATTGCCAATAACATTTCCGTGTATCGATGGATTATATGTAGGTGATACAGCAGTATTTCATCCATTAAAATATTTAGAAGGAATTAAAAAAGTAATTCAAAATAATATCAAAATATATGAAAATACCCCAGCTATTGATATTGATAATGATGAAAACATTTACATTGTAAAAACTCCAAGAGGCGATATTAAAACTAAAAAAGTAATAATATGCACGCATTATCCATTTTTTATAGTACCCGGATTTATTCCTTTAAAATTACATCCAGAAAAATCCTATGCTTTGGCAAGTTTTACAAAAGATGTAAAAGATTATTCAGCCATTAATATCGATACCCCAACTTATTCAATTAGATATCATCAGGACTATATAATATTTGGCGGATTTTCTCATAGTTTAGCCGACAAATTTGATTACAAAACAGAAGAAGAAAAATTATTAAATTTTTATCAAAGTCATTTTAAAGATAAGATTAATTATACTTGGCAAACTCATGATTTAATGACTCACGATTATCTACCGATGATTGGAGTCTTAGATGAAGAAAAACCTAATTTATTAATTGCCACGGGTTTTAATAAATGGGGGATGACCAATGGTACGATAGCAGGTAAAGTAATAGCTGATATTATTTTAGACAATCAAAACAAATTTAAAAACATTTTCAAACCAAGAAGATCACTTAGTTTAGAAAAAATATTAAATTTTATAATAAACAATTTTAAAATGGGAAAAACATTTGTTGAAACAAAATTAAATACTGATTTATCTTTTTATCAAAATGCTTATGTAACCAATATCGATGGAGAAAGATGTGGCGTATATGTAGATGAAAATAGAAACACACATATTGTCAAAAATACTTGTCCACATTTTAAATGTAATTTAATCTTTAATAATGCAGATATTACTTGGGACTGTCCATGTCACGGCTCAAGATTTGATATTGACGGTAATGTAATTGAAGGACCAAGCGTTTGCAACATAAAAATAGTCAAGTAGCTTGACAGAAATACTTTACTAATAAACCAAAAAATGGTATAGTTATGTTAATGATAGTCATAGTAGTTAAATATGAATAATGTGACTTTAAGATTATTTTCCTATCACATAAACCCTATGATTATCCAAAATCATAAAAAGGAGGAAATATGACAAAAATTCATGTAACTAGTGAAATAGGGCCACTAAAAAAAGTCCTACTTCATCGACCAGGTAAGGAGTTACTAAATTTAACCCCTGATACCTTAGAAAGACTACTGTTTGACGACATCCCATATTTACCGGATGCTCAGAAAGAACACGACGAATTTGCCAAAATCTTAACTGATAACGGTGTAGAAGTAGTTTACTTAGAAGATTTAATGGCTGAAACAATTGCGGCAAGTGAAGATGTACGTACAAAATTCATTAAACAATTTATTGAAGAAGCCGGTGTTAATACTAATAAATATCAAAAAATAATATTTGAATATTTAGATAGTATTAGAAATCCAAAAGAATTAGTTTTAAAAACTATGGAGGGTATTCAAATAAATAATCTTCCAATTGAAGAAAGAGAAGTAGAAAAATCATTAATCGACATGGTTGATTCACCAGATATGTTTATAGCAGATCCAATGCCAAACTTATATTTTACCAGAGATCCATTTGCGAGTATTGGACATGGTGTTAACTTAAACAAAATGTATGCAGTAACTAGAAATAGAGAGACAATATATGCCGAATATATCTTTAATTACCATCCAGAATATGCTAACCAAGTAGATTTATATTATAATAGATATTTACCGTATCATACTGAAGGTGGAGACGTTCTTAATATCAATGAACACGTATTAGCGGTTGGTATTTCACAAAGAACACAAGCAGAAGCTATTGATCAAATGGCTAAAAACTTATTTAAAGATCCTGAATGTAAAATCGATACAGTATTAGCAATTAATATTCCTAATAGCCGTGCGTTTATGCATTTAGATACCGTATTTACTCAAATTGATTATGATAAATTTACATATCATCCAGGAATTATGGAAACCTTACAAGTATTTGAAATAACTGAAGGTGACGATCCTGATACATATGAGGATTTAAATGTCAAAGAAATAAATGATTCATTAGAAAATATTTTAGAAAAATATGTCGGACGTAAAATTACTTTGATTCCATGTGCTGGTGGCGACAAAGTAGCTGCTGAAAGAGAACAATGGAACGATGGCTCAAATACATTATGTATCGCGCCAGGTGTAGTAATTGTCTATGACCGTAACAATGTAACTAACGAAATATTACGCAGTTATGGTTTAAAAGTTTTAGAATTACATGGTGCTGAATTATCTCGTGGTCGTGGCGGCCCTAGATGTATGAGTATGCCATTAATGAGGGAGGATATTTAATGATCGATTTAAGAGGACGTGATTTCTTAAAATTACTAGATTTCACAACAGAAGAAATAAAACATTTATTAGAAGTTTCAGCTGATTTAAAAGCAAAAAAAAGAGCTGGTGAACTTCATAAATATTTAGAAGGAAAAAACGTTGCTTTAATTTTTGAAAAAGATTCGACAAGAACAAGATGTGCATTTGAAGTTGGAGCTTTAGATTTAGGAATGGGTGTTACTTATTTAGGACCTACAGGTTCGCAAATGGGTAAAAAAGAAACCATTGCTGATACAGCTAGAGTACTTACAACAATGTATGATGGAATTGAATATCGTGGTTTTGGTCAAGATATCGTTGAAGAATTAGCAAAATATGCAACAGTTCCAGTTTGGAATGGACTAACAACTGAATTTCATCCAACACAAATGTTAGCAGATATGTTAACGATTAAAGAAGAATTCGGACGTTTAGAAGGATTAAACTTTGTTTACTTAGGTGATGCAAGAAACAATGTGGCAAATTCACTTATGGTAGCGTGTGCTAAACTAGGACTTAATTTTACTGGTTGTGCACCTGCTGAATTATTTCCAAATAGTGAATTAGTTGAAACTTGTAAAACAATTGCAAGTGAAAATAATTGTACAATTACTCTAACTGAAGACGCTATGGAAGGAACTAAAGGTGCTCATGTATTATATACTGATGTTTGGGTATCTATGGGAGAACCTATGGAACTTTGGGGAGAGAGAATTAAATTATTACAAGCTTATCAAGTAAATAAAACATTAATGGACAATGCTGCAGAAAATGCTATTTTCTTACATTGTTTGCCATCATTCCACAATACAAATACTAAAATCGGTAAAGAAATTTTTGATACATATGGACTTAAAGAAATGGAAGTTAGTGATGAAGTATTTGAATCAGAACAATCAAAAGTATTTGAAGAAGCTGAAAATAGATTACATACAATTAAAGCTGTTATGTACGAGACATTAAAAAAATGAGTAAAATAGTAATCGCTTTAGGCGGGAACGCTTTAGGTAATTCGGCTAGAGAACAGCTAGAATTAGTTAAATCAACCGCTAAGAACATTGTTGATTTAATCGAAAAGGGGAATGATGTTGTCGTTACTCATGGTAATGGACCACAAGTAGGGATGATTAACTTGGCTATGGAACTAGCAACTAAAGAAAATAATGCACCTGTTATGCCATTTGCCGAATGTGGGGCAATGAGTCAAGGATATATAGGTTATCATTTACAGCAAGCAATTGGTGGTGAACTTTCAAAAAGAAAAATTGCCAAAGGTTGTGCGGCTGTTGTTACACAGGTTTTAGTGGATGAAAGCGATAATGCTTTCGATAATCCAACGAAACCAATCGGATCTTTCTATACAAAAGAGGAAGCCCAAACTATGAAGAATAATGGCTACCAAATGAAGGAAGATGCCGGAAGAGGTTATAGACGTGTAATTGCGTCTCCAAAACCTCTAGAAATAATTGAGCTCGATACGATTAGTGAACTGATCGAAAATGGCAATACAGTTATCGCCTGTGGCGGAGGTGGTATACCAGTTGTCAAGGACACTAATGGTTATAGAGGAGTCGATGCGGTAATCGATAAAGACCGAACCAGTGCTAAATTAGCCCAAAGCTTAAATGCTGATTTACTAGTTATTTTAACTGCTGTTGATGAAGTTTGCATAAATTATGGAAAAGAAAATCAAACAGGGCTTAGACAAATAACAGTAAGTGATGCAAATAAGTATATCGAAGAAGGACAGTTCGCTCCAGGTAGTATGCTACCTAAAATTGAAGCTTGTCTTGAATTTGTAGAAAATACTAATGGTAAAGCAATTATAACTTCTTTAGAACAAGCCTTAAATTCGCTTATGGGTAACGCTGGCTCATTAATTGTTAAGGAGGGAGATAACAATGACTAAAGAAAAGGGAAAATCACGATTTAAACTTTCGATATCAGCATTTACCATTATCTTAGTATTAATTTTCATTTTGGCAATAGTTTCACATTTTTTACCAAATGCTGAATTTATTGGAGACAAATTAGTTGATGGTAGTGGTGTTGTTGGAGCTAGTCTTTCAGACACACTGATGTCGCCGATTTTAGGTTTTGCTAATGCGGTTGATGTTGGAATATTCATTCTAATCTTGGGAGGATTTTTAGCGATTGTCAATCATACTAAAGCTCTTGAGACTGGAATACAAGTACTTGTTAAAAAACTAAAAGGACGCGAATTAATTTTAATTCCAATTCTAATGTTTATTTTCTCTATTGGAGGAACAACATATGGAATGCTTGAAGAAACAGTTGGTTTCTATGCCTTACTTGCTGTAGCTATGGTAGCAGCTGGTATGGACACAATTGTCGCTTCGGCTATCGTTCTATTAGGTGCAGGATCAGGTGTTCTTGGGTCAACTATTAACCCATTTGCCGTAGGAGCTGCTGTTGCTGCATTACCAGAAGGAACAGAAGTAAACCAAGGAATTATCATTGGTTTAGGAGTTGCTTTATGGTTAACTTCACTCGCTATTTCGATATTCTTCGTAATGCGATACGCCAAAAAAGTTAAAAAGAATAAAGGGTCAACTTTCTTATCATTACAAGAACAAGAAGAGATGGAAGCTACGTATGGTACCGAAAAAGAAATTGCCGATGTAAAATTAACTGGTAAACAAAAAGTTACTTTAGGTTTATTTGCATTAACTTTTGTTATCATGATTATTGGATTCATTCCTTGGGGTGAATTTGGCGTTACATTCTTCGACGGCTTTACTGGTTGGTTAACTGGTACAGCACTTGGCGGTTGGTACTTCTATGAGGCTGCACTATGGTTCTTAATCATGGGCATCATTATTGCAATTATCAACAGAATGAAAGAAAAAGACATTGTCGATACATTTATTAGTGGTGCTAGTAGCATGATGGGAGTACTTCTTATTATTGCTATTGCCAGAGGAGCTAGTGTATTAATGACTACTACACATTTAGATAATTTCATTATTTACAATGCGTCAGAAGCCTTACAAAATATGCCAGCAATTATCTTTGGACCACTTAACTACTTATTACATATTGTACTATCAGTATTAGTACCATCATCTTCAGGACTTGCAACATTATCTACACCTATTATGGGGCCACTTGCCGCTAATTTAGGTTATAGTGTTGAAGGAACTGTTATGACAATGGTTGCTGCTAATGGACTTGTTAACTTAATTACTCCAACTTGTGGAGCAATTATGGGAGGTCTAGCACTTGCTAAAGTAGAATATACAACTTGGTTCAAATGGGCCGGTAAAGTAGTTCTCTGTATAGGTTTATGCAGCATGGTTATTTTAACTCTCGCTATGGTATTCCTATAAATAAATAATAAAAAAATAGTTGATTAAATCATATCAACTATTTTTTTATTATTTATTTTATTCCAAACATCATTGAATATTAAAAAGGTTTTATCAGCTAAATAATGGTAAAAAAATAATATTAAAAAGGATATACGGATAAATATAAAGTATTTTTTTGTTCATTGACAAAAAAAATAGAATATGATATTATGAGATTGTAAATCAGTGATGAAGGAATATTAATTAATCAATTATAAAAAGTGAGCTTGAATAGTGAAAACAAGTTATAATATTATTTAATTCCTACCTTCTAGAGCAACCTAATCAGTTGCCGGGTAATACCGTTATCTAAATTAAGAAAAACAAAGGATGGTACCGTGCTTTAAGCACTCCTTGTACTGTTCTTTTTTTGTTATAAAATAAATATTATTTAAGGAGGAGAATATTATGAAATTAAAATCAAGTTTTTTCTATACAATGCGTGATGACAGCAAAGAGGAAGATGTAGAAAGTGCTAAATTACTAGTAAAAAGTGGAATGGTAAAAAAATCATCAAGTGGGGTATACATGTATATGCCTATCGGTTTGAAAGCTTTAAATAATATCAATAGTGTTATTAGAGAAGAAATGGATAAAGCCGGGGCTCAAGAACTATTAATGCCTTGTTTATTACCAGACGAAGTTTATAAAGAAAGTGGTAGGCTTGATACTTTTGGTAACGATATGTTTAGATTAAAAGATCGTGCTGATCGTAATTATGTTTTAGGACCAACTCACGAAGAACTATTTGTTATGGCCGCTAAAGAAAAAGTAAAATCATATAAAGACTTACCATTTAATTTATACCAAATAGGTACTAAATATCGTGACGAGGCGAGACCAAGATATGGTTTACTTAGAGTTCGTGAATTTGCCATGAAAGATGCTTATAGTTTTGATATTGATCAAAAAAAATCCGAAATAGCTTATCAAAAAATGTACAATGCTTATAACAATATTTTCGATAGATTAAAGTTTGATTACCGTATAGTTAAAGCTGATACTGGAGCAATGGGCGGATTATTATCTGAAGAATATCAAGCAATATGCGATATTGGTGAAGATACAGTTGTATTGTGTGATAAATGTGATTTTTCTTCAAATATTGAAGTTTGTGAAAGCGTTACTAATGAATATACAAAAGAAGAAAGAAAAGAAAAAGAATTATTATATACTCCGAACTGTACAACAGTTAAAGACTTAATAAATATTGCAAAAGTAACAATCGATAAAATAATGAAAACAATTTTATATGTAGCTGATGGTAATTACTATGCGTGTATGGTTCCAGGAAAATATGATGTTAATGAATTAAAAGTAAGAAAATTATTAAATGCTAAAGAAGTTAGATTAGCAGAAACTGAAGAAGTTAAAAAAATTACTAATGCCGAAGTTGGTTTTGCAGGACCAATAGGAATAGATATTCCAATAATTGTCGATAAAGATGTTTTAGATATGTATAACTATGTCGTAGGCGCTAACAAGACCGACTATCACTATGTAAATGTAAATATCACTGATTTTAAATATGCCATTGCAGCTGATATCAAAGAAACAAAAGAAGGGGATACTTGTCCTAAATGCGGTGGTAACTTATCCTTCAAAAAAGGTATTGAAATAGGAAATATCTTTAGTTTAGGTACCAAATATTCTGAAAGTTTAGGTCTGTATTATTTAGATGAAAACAATGAAAGAAAACCAGTATTCATGGGATGTTATGGTATTGGACCAGGACGTACATTAGCAGCATTAGTAGAACAACACCACGATGAAAAAGGTATTGTATGGCCAATGGAGGTTGCACCTTATAAAGTAGGTATCGTTTTAATTAATAATGATAATGTTGAGATCGCTAATAAATTATATGATGAATTAACTAATTTAAAAATAGATACTATTTTAGATGACCGCGATGAAAGAGCAGGAGTTAAATTCAACGATATGGATTTAATTGGTGTTCCAATTAAAATAACAATTGGTAAAAAAATAAACAAAGGTATTATTGAATTTAAAACAAGAGATGGTAAAATTGATACTGAATATAAATTAGATGAAGTAATTAACAAAATTAAAGAATTAATATAAGCTATTTTGAAAATAGCTTTTTTTATGCACAAATTGACAATATATTTTAATTAACTAATTTATACTAATATAGGTGAGGACAATGACCGTATATGTTGATGGTGTATTATTTTTAAACTTTGCCTTTGACTTTCTATTATTATTAACGACATCAGTTGTTTTAAAAAGAAACGTCAAAATATTTAATATAGTAATAGGCGCTTTCATAGGCAGTCTAAGTACTTTAGTTCTTTTCTTTAACATTAATTCCTTACAACTTTTTATTGTCAAAGTATACTTGAGTATTTTAATGATTCTGTTTACCTTTAATTACAAAGATTTGAAATACACCTTAACCAACATAGGTATTTTTTATGTCGTAAGTATTTTATTAGGTGGATTCTTATACTTATTAAATATTGAATTTTCTTATAAACATGAAGGATTGGTTTTTTATCATAATGGACTTAGTATAAATGTTATAATTTTATTCATAATCGCACCGATAATACTATATATTTATATAAGGCAAAGTAGGTTCTTCACCAAAAAAGTCAAAAATTATCATCAAGTAACTTTAATAATAGGAAAAAAAACATTAAATCTAAATGGATATTTAGATACAGGAAATACTTTATCTCATAAAGGCAAACCTGTTATTTTAACTAATTTAAAAAATACCTTTAGAAAGAAAAAGTTTTTAGTACCTTACACCGTAATCGGTGGGACAGGATTATTAGAATGTATTGAAGCAAAAGCTATAGTTAATGACTTAGGGACTTTTGATGTCTTATTAGGTTTTAGTGAAAACATGAATATAAGTGGAGTCGAAGTACTACTAAATAGTCAAATGGAGGGACACACATGATAGAAAAAATAAAACAAATATTTAGAATATTTTTCGAAAAAGAAAATATCTTTTTCATCGGTAGTAGTGACAAATTACCAGAACCATTAACCAAAGAAGAAGAAGTAGAATATGTAAAACGTTCAATGGATGGAGATGGATTTGCACGTGCTAAACTAATTGAACACAACTTAAGATTAGTAGTTTTTCTGTCCAAAAAATATGAAAACACAGGTATTGACTTAGAAGACCTAGTTAGTATCGGTAGCGTTGGATTAATCAAAGGAGTTAATACTTATAAATTAGATAAAAATATCAAATTAGCGACCTATGCATCTAGATGTATTGATAATGAAATATTAATGTTTTTAAGAAAAAATAAAAAAAGAAGAGGCGAAATTAGTTTTGAAGATAATCTGAGCTACGACTCTGAAGGTAATGAATTACATTTAGAAGACATATTAGGAACTGATCCAGACTTAGTTACTAAAGGTTTAGAAAAAGAAATAGAAAAAACTATGTTATATAAAGAAATAGAAAAATTAAATGACCGTGATAAAAAAATAATGGTTTTAAGATATGGATTATTTGGAAAAGAAGAAATGACTCAAAAAGATGTTGCATCTTTACTAGGAATAAGTCAATCTTATATTTCAAGAATTGAAAAAAAAGTAATTAGAAGACTAAAAACTTTAGATAAAGACTAGTCTTTTTTAATGATAAAAATATTAATATATTCATAGATTAATATAAAGGAGAAAATATATGAGTAAATATAAAATATGTATTTATGCCATTTCGAAAAATGAAGAAAAATTTGTCGATAGGTGGATGGATTCAGTAAGTGAAGCTGATGAAGTCTATGTTTTAGATACTGGATCAACTGATGACACCGTAAAAAAGCTAAAAAAAAGAGGAGCTAAAGTAACCGAAAAAATAATAAGTCCATGGCGTTTTGATACTGCTAGAAATGAGTCGTTAGATTTAGTGCCAGACGACACCGATATATGTATTTGTATCGATATAGATGAAGTACTTGAAGAAGGTTGGCGAAAAAAACTAGAAGACATTTGGCAAGAAAATACTACAAGATTACGATATAATTATATTTGGAGTTTTGATGAATACGGTAACCCAGCAGTAAATTTTTATAGTGAAAAAATTCATGCTAGGCAGCATTATAAATGGTATCATCCGGTTCATGAAGTCTTGACTGTTGATATTCCGGAAGTAATTATAACAACCGATGATATCACCGTTAAACATTATCCAGATGATACAAAATCAAGAGGTTCTTATTTGCCACTACTAGAACTATCGGTTGAAGAAGATCCAGAAGATGATCGTAATATGCATTATCTAGGACGAGAATATATGTACCATGGTGATTATAATAAAGCCATTGACACTTTAATCAAGCATTTAAATTTAAAAAGATCAACTTGGAAAGATGAAAGGGGTGCTTCAATGCGTTTTATTGCTAGATCTTATAGAAACCTTAATCGGATTGAAGAAGCTAGAATGTGGTTAGAAAAAGCTCAAAAAGAAACGCCACACTTAAGAGAACCTTTTGTTGAAATGGGATTATTAGAATACGACAATGGTAATTACAAAGAAGCTATTAGAAATTTGGAAAATGCTTTAAAAATAACGGATAAAGATAAATCCTATATTAATGACCCATCAAGCTATGATGAAACAATCTATGATATAATGTCTATTTGTAAGTTTTATGAAGGTTATATAAAGGAATCTTTGGATTATGTGAAGATTGCTTTAGAAAAAGCCCCTAATAATGAAAGAATAAAACAAAACAAAAAATTAATCGAAGAGGCCCTAAAATAAAGTCAAGTTAATGACTTTTTTTCTTATTTTATAGCCAAATACCTAATAATTATGTATAATTATATTAGGAGGGTTGTAGAGTGACAGAAATAATACAAAAAAGTAAATTTAATATAGTAATAAAAATAATAATATCGTATACTTGCGTTACCATAGGAGCAATAATGGCTGCTGCAGCTTTGGAAATATTTTTACTTCCAAATTCTATTATTGATGGGGGATTAACAGGTATATCAATTATTTTAAATAAAATATTTGGTGGTTCACTTGGTATCTTCATTCTTTGCTTAAATATTCCGTTTTTTATTTTAGGATTTAAACAATTAGGTAAAAGATTTGTTATAAAAGCATTTTACTCAATTATCATTTTTACCACATTCTTAAATATATTCCATAGTGTTGAGGTACTAACTGAAGATATTTTATTAGCAACCGTATATGGTGGTTTATTACTAGGAGTTGGAGTAGGAATTGTTATAAAATTTGGTGGTTGTTTAGATGGAACCGAAATAATTGCAATTTTAGTTAATAAGAAAACTAACTTTTCGGTAGGACAAGTAGTTTTATTCTTTAATATATTTATTTATGGTTCAGCTGCTTTTGTTTTTGGACCAGACAGAGCTTTATATTCGTTATTAACATATTTTATAACTTTTAAAATTATTGATTTAGTTTCTGAAGGTATGGACCAAGCAAAATCAGTATTTATTGTAACGACGAAAGAAGAGGACATATCCGATCAAATATTTAAAAAATTAGGGCGTACGACAACAATACTTTCTGGAACTGGTAAAGTTTCACAAAGAGAAAAAAATGTCTTATACACCGTAATTACCAGATTAGAATTACCAGAACTTCGTGAAATCGTTAAAGAGGCTGATGCTGATTCTTTTGTAACTGTTTCCGATGTTTCAGAAGTAATAGGAACTCATTTAAAAAAAGTGCCAAAACAAAAGTAGCGAATAGCTACTCTTTTAATCTTTTCTTATAATAAATAATAATACCTATAATAAAGATAACAACAATTAGAATTAAAACTAAATGACTATATTTATTAATAAATTCACTAATAAGATTCCAATTTTCACCCGTGATACTACCTAGAACAATCAATATAGTATTCCAAATTAACGAACCTAAAGTGGTTAAAATAACAAATGGAATAAATTTCATCCCACTCATTCCCGCTGGAATAGAAATTAAACTACGGACTATCGGAATAAATCTGCAAAAGAATACTGTATAATTACCATGCTTATCAAACCAAGTGTCAGCCTTATAAATGTCTTCTTTTTTAAATCTTAAAGCATGACCAATTTTACCATCAACTAGTTTTTCTAAACGTTCGGGTGGTAATAATTTACCAATAAAATATAAAATTAAAGCTCCGATAACCGCCCCAATTGTCGAAGCAATAATCAAACCAATAATCGTTAATTTTGTATATGTTGTCATAAAACCACCAAAAGATAAAATGACTTCTGAAGGAATTGGTGGAAATATATTTTCAATCGCTATTAAAAAAGTAACTCCAAAGTACCCCAATTTATTGATAATGTCGACAATAATCGTTTCCATCTATTCACCTCTAAACAATTATAACAAACAATTAAATAAATTGTCAAAAATTAGGATATCCCATTGTCAAATATATACGAAATAATATATAATGAGTAAGGTGATTAAATGAAAAAATTTATATTTAAATATGGTAAGTGGTTCATCGTTAGTATTTTATTAATAACCTTTGTTCTTTTAGTGCATTTTATGCTAAATGATGAATTAAAAGGGATTGATACAGCAATATATAATTTTGTTATGAATGCGAAATCAGACGTAGCTACGATTTTGGCAAAAGGTTTTAGCTTTTTAGTAAGCGTCCCTTTTTTACTAATATTTTCAATTATTTTATTTTTCGTTTTTAAAGATAAAAGATTTGCAATTATATCTTTCGGTAATTTAGGACTTATTTTTATAATAAATCAAATATTAAAGTATTCATTTTCTAGAGAGCGTCCAATCGAATGGATGATGATTGATGAAGTTGGATATAGTTTCCCGTCAGCACACGCTATGGTATCAGCCGCTTTTTACGGAATGTTGTTTTACTTAATCTTACAAACAAAAATTAGCAAACGTAAAAAAATAGGATGGGGAATTGGATTATCTTTAACCATATTATTAGTGGGATTAAGCAGAATATACTTAGGTGTTCATTACGCAAGTGATGTAGTTGGCGGCTTTCTCATGGCATTCGCATATCTTTTAATTGTGACAACTTTTATTACTTCATATTTGAAGTGTCATAAAAGTGTCAAAAAGTAGAAAAAGGGAATATTTTTCTTTTTTATTTTGTTCACATGTTGTATAATGAGAAAGCGTGACAAAAATAGAAGGGAAGGTCCAAAGATGAATTTAGATATTTTAGCAGTTGTCAATCGATTAAACAGTGTTGAAAATGTTAATTATGTTATAGGCTTTTTAATTATTATCATCTTAGTCATCATTGGCTCTGTACTATTTAAACGACATAATTGATTAAAAAATCTTCTTTCAGCTCATTATGAATTAGAAAGGAGATTTTTTATGGCACGTCACAAAGTCGAAATATGTGGCGTGAATACTGCGGAAATTAAAGTTTTAACCAATGAGGAACAGATGGATTTGTTCAAAAAATACCAAGCTGGTGAAATATCAGCAAAAGAGGAATTAATCAATGGTAATTTGAAATTAGTGCTTTCAATTTTAAAGAAATACAATAACCGAACCGATAATATGGATGACTTATTTCAAGTCGGATGTATCGGTCTGATTAAAGCCATTGACAACTTTGATTTAAAACATGAAGTTCGTTTTAGTACATATGCTGTACCAATGATTTTGGGGGAAGTTAAAAGATATTTAAGGGATAATAATAGTGTTAGAATCGCCCGAAGTATTAAAGATACTGCGTATAAAGCTTTACGCACTAAAGAAGAATTAATTAATAAATATGGTAAAGAACCAACAATAATGGAAATCGCAAAAGCGATGGAAGTAACGGAATTTGAAGTTAGTAATGCTTTAAATTCTATGAAAGATACTATTAGTATGTTTGAACCTATTTATAGTGATGGAGGTGATGTAATCTATTTATCTGACCAACTGAATAGCGATGAAGGATGGTATGATTTGGATACTAAACTCGCCCTTAAAAAAGCTTTAGGACAACTTAAAAATAAAGAAAAATATATTCTAACCCAAAGATATTTAATCGGCAAAACTCAAATGGAGCTAGCTGAAGAAATAGGAATAAGTCAAGCCCAGATATCAAGGCTTGAAAAGAGTGGGTTAGAAAACTTAAAGAAAATGATTAATTAATCATTTTTTTCATATTATTTAATAGGTGATCGTATGTGTAAAATAGGAATAGTTCCAACTTATAATTCAAATGAAAGACCATTTTTAAATAATTTTAGTTTCGTAAACAACTTTCCAAAAAGAATAAAAGAACTAGGGGGGATACCTCAAGGTATTTTATTTCCAGATGGTATATTTGATGAAACCTTATTAGAACAGTATGACGGCTTTTTAATCCCTGGAGGTTCAGTTATAAGACCATACCATTTATGTACCTTACATTACGCATTAACCCACAATAAACCATACTTAGGTATTTGTTTAGGCATGCAAGTAATGGGCGTATATGCATATGTTATAAATAATTTAATAAAACAAAATAAACCAATTAATTATCCAAATATTGCATTTTTTTATGAGGGGATTATGTATAATGAAGATAAATATTTTGAAACCGTAGGAAACCACAATAAAGAAAATCCATTTTTACTTAAAAATATTGAAAACAGTAAACATCCAGTATTTTTACAAAAAAACAGTTTAATATACTGTATTTATAAAAAGCTAATTATTAATCAACCCTCTATTCATAATGACATATTGAAAGATAATGGCTTTTTCAAAATAACTGGACTAAGTGAAGAAGGATATATTGAAGTCTTAGAACTTAATAGTAATAATTTTGTTTTAGGAGTTCAGTTTCATCCTGAATTAGAAAAAGAAAATGATAAATTGTTTGAATCATTTGTCAGGTCCATACATAATAAATGAATTTTTCCATAAAATTAAGTAGGTGGTTAGTATGATGCTTTCTGATTTACAATCAAAAGATATTATCAATGTAGTTGACGGCAAACATATCGGAATGATAGTTGATGTTTCAGTAAATAAAGAAGGTAAATTAACAGAAATATCCGTTCAAAAACGAAAATTTTTCTTTTTCAATTCAAGCGTTGTTACTTTAACGTGGGAACAAATTGACAAAATAGGTAAAGATGTTATACTAGTAAATATAACCGGTTAGGGGGATACGAATGAAAATACTAATATATGCAGGTAACATGAAGACAATTGGAAAAAGTGGTGTAGGAATGGCGGCTAGACACCAGATGAAAGCCTTAGAGCTTTTGAAAATTCCTTATACAACTAATCCTCAAGATGACTATGATATTGCTCATATAAATACAACATTTCCAGATTCATTTTTAGTTGCTAAAAAAGCTAAAATGAAAGGGAAAAAAGTCATTTATCATGCCCATTCAACTGAAGAAGATTTTCGTAATTCCTTTAAATTTTCCAATACCATTTCTCCAGCTGTAAAACAATGGTTGAAACTCTGTTATAAGGAGGCAGATTTAGTATTAACTCCAACTTCATATTCAAAAAAATTATTAGAAAATTATAAAATAGGTAAAGAAATAATTCCTATTTCTAATGGAATTGATTTAGAATTTTTTAAGTCAACGGAAGAAGGCGCAAATAACTTCAGAAAAAAATATCATTTTAATGAAGATGACAAAGTAATAATGGCCGTTGGCTTATATATAGAAAGAAAAGGCATTTTAGAATTTATCGACCTTGCTAAAAGAATGCCGGAATATAAATTTATTTGGTTTGGATATATGAGTAAAACTTTAGCGCCTCAAAAAATAAATGATGCAATAAAAAATAAACCAAGTAATTGTTATTTTCCTGGCTATGTTTCTAGTGAAGAATTAAAAGACGCTTATATGGGATCAACTATATTCTTATTCCCAACTAAAGAAGAAACTGAGGGAATTGTTTTATTAGAAGCTTTAGCGATGAAAATTCCAGTTGTTATAAGTGATATTCCAATTTATGATGATTGGCTAACTGACGGACTTAATGTTTATAAAGCAAAAAATATAAATGAATTTGAAACCAAAATAAAAGGTATTATTAATCATACCCTACCCAATATCACAAACAGTGGTTATAAAGTAGCAGCTGCTCGTGATATTAAAATAATTGCATATTCTCTAAAAAAAGCCTATGAAAAAGTTTTAGAAAAAGATCTAGTTGAAAACTAGGTTTTTTATTTTGAAAATTTCTGCTATAATGATTAAGGTGACTAATGTGATAAAAAAAATAATGGATAAACGAAACTATATAATATTTGGAATAATAGTAATTTTAATAATTGGTTTAATTGTAATTAACAACAATAAAGTAAAAGAATACGTTAAAAGTTACAATTATTTTAGTGAGATATTAACAATAAAATTATATAGTCAAAATAATTTACAAAAAAACTTAGATGATATTAATAATATATATAAAAAATATGATAATTATTATCGTGATTTAACAAATTTAGATAATGAATTAACTAAATTATTAGAATATGGTAAAAGTTTATATAACAAATCTAATGGCTTAATTGATATAACTAATAACGAATTAATTGACTGTGCAGTCAAAGATAAACAGTGTAATTATAAATCAACAATAAATGAACTAAATTTGAAAGATAAAAAAAGTTTAAAAAACTTAAATATTGATTCAATTATTGGAAGTTACGCGACTAAAGAAGTTGAAAAATATTTAAAGAAAAATAAAATAAATAAATACATTATAAATGAAAATGGAAACATTGTAACTGGAGAATCTTATAATGAAAAATATAAAGTAAGTATCAATAATCAAGACAGTAAAGTTATTGACATCGCATATTTAAAAAATATAAGTATGGCAACTAAAGGAAACACGAATACTTTCCAAAGTTATATGGTAAATTCTAAAACCCAAACCAAAAATGGTGAAAATAAAATAGTAGTTGTAATTGCTAAAGACATTAATGAAGCAAACTTTTTAGCAAACACTTTATATCATTTATCTATAGATGAAGGAAAAGAATTTATTCATAAGCATGATGCCGAAGTCATGTGGTATACTAACAGTAAAAAAGTGACAACTGAAGGCTTTAAAAAATATTTAAAAGTAGATTGACAAATACTTTATAGTGTAAAGATTATGTGGAATAAAAAGGAAAGTTTTTAAATTGCTTAAAAAGCTTTGAAAACTTACTTTAGTTATGGTAAACTATTATTATAGCTTTCAAAAAAGTAGTATTAAATTGGAGTGATTATTATGAACATTTTATTCGAAATAGCCGATAAAAACCTTATATTTATTGGGCTTGCTTTCTTAGGACTATTAATTTTTGCTATCATTATTTTTTATGTTGTCAATAAAGATAACAAAGTAAGACCAATCACCGATGATGAACGTTTTGATCACGATGATATGGAAGTTTTTAATAAAAAAACGAAACAATTAACACAAGAACAAGAAGAAGCAAAAGCCGAGTTAGAACGAGTTTACAATCAAATGAGTGCGGACTTAGATACTAAAGGGCCTGAACCAGAAGTTATTGAAGAATTTGAACGTGAACAAGAAGAAAATGCGATTATCAGTTATCAAGAATTAATCGCTCAAGCTGAAGCTAAAAAATTACCAATAATTGATGATGAGGCACCTGTAATTAAAGAAATTTATAAAACAATTGAAATAGAAGAACCAGAAACTAAAAAAGCCCCAGAATATAAAAATGAAACTGGAAAATTTAGAAATTCAGAAATTATATCACCAATCTTTGGAATTCAAAAAGAGCCAAATGATATAGTAACAGAATACTCAAAGCCTAAAGAATCAGTTACCCCTAAACATGTTTATGAAGAAATGCAAGTAGCTTATGAAAATGAAACAAACAATGAATTTTTAAGCACTTTAAAAGAATTTAGAAAAAATTTATAAGCCAATAAAGGCTTATTTTTTGAAAGGAAGATATGTATGACTTATAATATATACACCTTAGGTTGTAAAGTAAATGAGTATGAAAGCGAAGTCATGGAAGATTTATTGAAAAATGCTGGATATCAAAAAAATGATAATCCAGATATTTGTATTATTAATACTTGTACGGTAACGAACACTGCGGATAGTAAATCAAGAAAACTAATTAGAAGTTTAAAAAGAAAACATCCAAATACCATTATTATAGCAGTTGGTTGTTTGATTCAAAACAAACCTGATGAATTAAAAGAATTAGAAATTGACATTGCTTTAGGTAATAAAGACAAGACTAAAATAATAGAGTATATTAATAATTATAATAATGAAATGACTTTAAAATTATACGATATCAATGATATGGAATTTGAGGATATGGTTTTAAATAATTCTAATTTAACTAGGGCATATATTAAAATTCAAGATGGTTGTGATAATTATTGTGCTTACTGCATTATTCCTTATGTCAGAGGCCACGTAAGATGTAAACATAAAGAAACGGTTATTAGTGAAGCAAAAAACTTAATAAAAAAGGGTCATAAAGAAATAGTTTTAACCGGAATTCATACTGGTAACTATCATGATAATGATTATGATTTTGCAGATTTATTAAGTGATTTAGTAAAATTAAAAGATTTAGAAAGACTAAGAATTTCCTCAATAGAAGTAACGGAGTTAAATGATAAAGTATTAGATGTTATCAAAAACAATAATATTTTAACGAATCATATGCATATTCCATTGCAAGCAGGGTCAAATGAAATTTTAAAAAGTATGAATCGTAAATATGACTTAAATTATTTTAAAAATAAAATAAAAGAAATTAGAAGTATAAGACCTAATATGTCAATAACCACTGATATCATTGTTGGCTTTCCTGGTGAAACTGACGAAATGTTTGAACAAACGTTAAAAACAGTAAAGGAAATTAGATTTACCAAAATACATGTATTTCCATATTCTAAAAGAGAAGGTACCGTTGCGAGTACATTACCAAATCAAATTGATGGCAATATTAAAAAAGACAGAGTAAGAGAATTGCTAAGTCTTTCCAAAGAATTAGAACAACAGTATATAAGTAATTATTTAAATAAAGAAATAGATTTTATTCCCGAAGTATATAAAGATGGTTATTTAATTGGTCACACTGAAAACTATTTATCAATTAAAACTAAAGGGAACGAAAAATTACTTCATCAAATTGTTAAAGTAAAAACTAATGATCTTATTTATCCGTATTTAATTGGAGAAATATATGAATTAGACCTTGTAAAATAATGTAAAACACAATTTGACTTTTAACTAATAAAATGCTAAACTATTCACGAAAGAGGTGGGAATATGGGTGAACCAAAAATATCTCCTGCAACTGCAAGAGCAGAGGCACTACAAGGGGTTCCAAAAATGCCTAACAACATTAAGAATTTTCAAGAAATTAGTAAGCAATATGCTGAAAGACACGGTGAAACGCCTGAACAACAAGCTGATGCCGAAAGGAACATTTATGCTAGAACGGCTAATCCAAATCCGCCTAAAGCAAATACAATAGGTTTAGACAATTTGAACAAAGGCCATAATGAATCCTTAATTGATGGATTAACAGCTATTCAAAGCAAAGGTAATCAATCACGTTTAAACAGAGCTAAAAGAATTGAACAAGCACTTGAACAAAAACGTGAACGCGTTAAAAAAATGAAAATTTTTGCTGGTTCTATAGCTGCAGCATTAGCTGTAACTGGCGTACTTGCACTTACCGGAACTTTTGATGGGGTTGTTGCAACTGTTGGTGGCTTTTTTACAGATAACTCGAAACAAGATACACCAATTGAACAAATTGAGTCAACTAAACAAGTTGCCGGCCCAATTGTTGCAGGTGAAGTTTATCAATCAACAGTAGATTTTCAAACGAAAATGGCTAATGATTCTGAGTTCGCTGCCGACGTAGAAGCATCAAATGCCCAAGTGAGAGCTGAAGAAGATGCTTTTGTAGAAAAAATTAATCAAGACAATATAAATACGCAACAAGCTAATGATAAACTAAATGAAAGTATTGCTACTAGATTTGCTGATGCACCACCAATGAGTGAAAATATTCAATCAGCAGGTCGTTCTAAATAATAAAACTGAACCTAGTAAAAGGTTCTTTTTTTTGATATAATTAGTAAGGTGATATCATGAAAACATATATTAAAGGTAATTTTAGAAAAAACATTTTTCATTCCGATAAAGGCTATGTTATCGGACTTTTTAAAGTACGCGAAACTAATAGTGATACTTTACAAGACTATGTTAATAAAACCATAACCTTTACTGGTTATTTTCATGATTTAAATGAAGATGATACTTATCTTTTCTACGGAGAAGAAACCACTCATCCTAGATATGGTTTTCAATTTCAAGTAGCTGAATATGAAAGGGTAAAGCCGACCGATAAAGAAGGAATTATTGATTTCTTAGCTAGTGACCTTTTTCCAGGAGTTGGCGAGAAATTAGCAAAACAAATAGTAGAAACTTTAGGCGAAAATGCTTTAGAAGATATTTTAAAAGATCCATCTTGTCTTAATCTAGTACCTAAATTAACTGCAAAAAAGGCTGATAAAATATTTTCAATATTATCAAAATACGAGGAAAGTCATAAAACAATTGTTGATTTAACGGATATGGGTTTTACTATGAAAGATGCCTTAAGCGTTTATAATCAATATAAAGTTATGACCATGGATGTAATTAATAAAAACATTTATCGTTTAATTGATGAAGTGGCAGATCTTAATTTCATAAAAATAGATGGCATTGCTAAAAAAATGAATATCGAACCTACAGATAATAGAAGAATAAAGGCAGTTATATTATATGTTATGAATAACTTGATTTTTCAAAATGGCGACGTATATTTAGAAAAAGAAACAATCGCGTCAGCTGTTTATAATTATTTAAGAATAGAAATAAACGCAGAAGACTTTAATCAATATTTAGATGAATTACAGATGGAAGGCAAATTAAAATTAGAAGATAATGTCTATTATTTGAAAGAAGTATGGGATTCAGAAAATAATATAATTGAAAAAATTTATAAATTAACTAATTTACCAGTTAATAAAAATGATAAACTGGATAAACTAATAGAAGAATTAGAAACAGAAAATGGAATATCCTATAATGACAAACAACGTTTAGCTATTAAAAAAGCTTTAGAAAATAATATCTTAATTATTACTGGTGGACCAGGAACAGGAAAAACCACAATAATTAAAGCGATAACCGAAATATATCGTCGTTTAAATGACATGGATTATGACACCCTAATATCTAATTTAGCACTTTTAGCACCAACTGGAAGAGCAAGTAAACGAATGAGTGAATCGACTATGTTACCGGCTTCAACTATTCATCGATTTTTAAAATGGAATAAAGAAAACAATGAGTTTACCATAAATGAAATGAATAAAGACGATAGTAATTTTATTATTATTGATGAAGTAAGTATGATTGATATAAGCTTATTTGATAGTTTATTAAAAGGATTAAAAGATAATATTCAATTAATATTAGTTGGAGATTATAATCAATTGCCAAGTGTTGGTCCAGGCCAAGTTTTAAAAGATTTAATTGAAAGCGATGTCATTGATACTGTTCATTTAGATCATTTATATCGCCAAGATGAAAACTCATATATCAATACTTTAGCACTTGAAATAAAAGATGGTGAGTTAAGTGAAAACTTTTTAGATACTAGGAGTGATTATACTTTTTTAGAATGTACTTCACAAGGTATTAAAAAGAATTTAAGAAACTTATGTAGCCAAATAATAGAAAAAGGGTATGACTATAAACGTGTACAGTTACTCGCACCAATGTATAAAGGTGCAAATGGAATTGATTTATTGAATAAAGAATTACAAGACGTTTTTAATCCAAGAGATGAATTAAAAAGAGAAATTACTTATGGGGATATTATTTTTAGAGAAAATGATAAAATTTTACAATTAGTAAATATGCCGGATGAAAATGTTTATAACGGTGATATCGGTGTTATCAAATATATTAAAAGTGGCAGTACAAGTAAAAGCGGTAAAAATGAAATATATGTTGACTTTGATGGTAATGTTGTTAAATATACTAATAAAGATTTTATTAAAATTAAACATGGTTTTATTATCAGTATTCATAAAAGCCAAGGTAGTGAATTTGAAATGGTTATAATGCCAATTTGTAATTCCTATTATCGAATGCTATATCGCAAATTAATTTATACTGGAATTACTAGGGCAAAAAAGAAATTGATTTTAATTGGCGAAGCATATACTTTTGTCAGTAGTGTACAGAACAATAACGAATACATTAGAAATTCAAAACTTTTAGAAAAATTAATGTATAAATTTAATAATTAAAGACATGATATGAATGTATGTTTATGCATACCATCAATTTTCTAGCAAGTAGGTGATATAAATGAAATACATGAGAAATATAGCATTAGTTGCTATGGGTAGTGCTGCTACATTGGCTTTTCAGAAGTATAAAGATCCAGTGTCAAAAGCAGTAACAAAGGCCTTTAGAAGTACAAAGAAAAAGGCCAATCAAGCGTTAGAAGATATGATGTAAACAAGAAGCTCTCAATTGAGAGCTTTTTTCTAAATGTATAGTCAAATAAAAAATAATTTGTTATAATTATAATAGGTGATAGTATGAAAATATTAGTGGCTGATTTTGACCGTACATTATATACGGATAGTTATCAAGAAAACATTGAAATAATAAATGGTTTTGTTAATAAAGGCAATATATTTATTATCGCAACTGGAAGAAATTTATATAGTATAAAACCAGAGTTAGATAAGAAACTAAAATTTTCATATTTAATTTGTAATGATGGTGGAACTATATTAGATCGCGATTTTAATGTAATCTATAGAAAAGACATTATTGATGAGGTCATAAATCCTCTATTTGATGAATTAATGCAAAATCCATACATCGGTAATCCCCTAATTGATTTATCAGAAAGATATGAATATAAACCGTGTAAAGGAGCTAACGCCATAATTGCTAGAATCATTGATCGTGAAAAAACAAAACAATTGCTAGAAGATTTGCTAATAAAATATCCAGCAATAACTGGTTATTTAAGTGATAGGTGGATTAATATTGACGATCAAAGCATTAGTAAAGGGAATGCTATAAAAACAATTTGTTATCAAATAAAATACGATTATGAAGATGTATACGCAATTGGTGATAATTTAAATGACATAAGTATGTGCGAAATATGCAATGGTTTTGCCATAAAAGATTCATCATTAGAACTACAAGCTGTTTCAAAAGGCATTGTAACAGATATAAAAGAATTGGTCGAAATGCTATGAAAGTAATATCAATAAAACAGCCATGGGCAAGTTTAATCGTCTATGGTTTCAAAAAATATGAATTTCGTAGTTGGAATGCTAAGTATCGTGGTGAATTATTAATTCATGCTTCAAAAACATTTGATAAAAATCAAATAGAAAAATTTAAAAATTATAATATTCCATTTGAGACAGGTAAAATAATTGGTAAAGTTATAATGGAAGAATCAGTACCAGTTACTGAAAAGTTATTAAAAAAACTAAAACAAGAAGAAAAAATGGTATACAATAATATGACTCCAACTGGATATGGTTGGAAAGTATCAAATCCAACTTTAATAAAACCGATTGAAATAAACGGAAAACTAAGTTTTTGGGATTATGACATTTAAAATGTTTATAAGATTGTA
>CAZIDO010000004.1:0-28299 GCA_964538005.1 uncultured Muribaculaceae bacterium | reverse complement strand
TCATCATTCTTCTACATTGTTATTTTTCTTCACCAACACTATTTGACAAAGAACCCTTTTATTTATTATCCATATAATTCATAATTTTAGGAACTATTTGTTTTTTACGAGATACTAATCCCTCAAAGAAATATCCTTGTTCGATATTTTTATTGTCAAATGAATTAGCAAATAAATCTTTACTATTTTCACTAAATAAAATATAAGAACCATTTTTAAGGATATCGGTTACAAATAAAGCTACAGCGGTATAGTCTTCATTTTTAGAGATTTCATTTAAAGTATCAATAAACTCTTGCTTTTTATCCATAAGTTCATCAGTACTCATCGTTGAAACTTGACCAATTCCAAATTTTTGATTATCAAGAGTAAAGTTTTTAAAATCGCCATGGATGATATCATTAATGCTTTTACCTTCCATTGAAGAACCAGCTTTAAACATTTCCATGCCATATGATTTAATATCTATTTCTGCTATTTGTGCTAAAGTTTCAGCCACTTTTTTATCCATGTCTGTAGTTGTTGGTGACATAAACAATAATGTATCAGAGATAATAGCGGATAATAGTAAACCGGCAATATGTTTTGGGATTTCAATATTATTTTCTCTATAGAAGGTATAAATAATAGTAGCAGTACATCCAACTGGCATATTTCTAAAATTAATTGGTGCGTTAGTTGCGATAGACCCAATTTTGTGATGATCTATAATTTCAACTATTTCAGCTTCATCAAGACCAGCAACACTTTGAATTTCTTCATTGTGATCAACCAAGATAACTTTTTTAGGAGTCTTTTTATAAATATCCGCCATACGTAATACGCCTAAGCATTTATCTTCTTCATCAACAACAGGGTAGTTACTGAATTTTTGTTTAGCCGCTATTTCTAAAAATTCACTTACAGAATCATTTTCTTTTAATTTAATAATATTATCCGTAACAATTAAGTTTTTAATATAATTACTCAAAGTAATTAATTTGGAAGTAACAAATATATTGTATTCCGTTTTTAAAATATTTACTTTTTTCTTTTTAGCGATTTCTAAAAATTCTGGTTTAATATCCGTATTACCAGTTAAAATAATCATCTTAGGATTACCAAGTAAAACATGTTCAATAATACTATGTCTATCACCAATAACCAAGATAGTATCTTCGGTTACTTTAAAGCTCTCGATGAATTTTGTACTACGATAAGTAGGAGAGACGATATGACCTTCTATTTCCTCATCGAACCTTAATATTTCCTCAGCTTTTAAGGTAAAAGACAAATTGTTGTAAGACGTACACAAATGGTCTAATTCACCTTGAATTAAGTCTTTAGCAACATCTTTTAAAGAGACAATTCCTCTTAAATAATCATTACTATCGACAATTGGAATATTACTAAAGTTTTTATCGTACATGTAAGTATAACAGTCAAAAATAGAATCGGTATCTCTTAAAAAGCATCCTTTGGAATAATCTAAATCCCTAACTTCTAACTTTACATCATTTAAATATTTAGGTTCTGGAACTTTGAAATAATCCAAAACAAATTTTGTTTCATTACTAATACTGCCAAGTACACGAGGTTCAGCATTCATTCCTAACTCATTTTTTAAATAGGCAAAACTAATAGCAGCGGTAACACTATCAGTGTCAGGCTTACGATGTCCAAAAATATATGTTGTTTCCATAAAAACACCTCCTTAAATTAACATATATCATTATACACCAGATTTAACCAATTTTAAAGTATAAAAGTTTAAAATCATCACAGAATATTTTTAGAAAGAAGGTAATCTATGAAAGCAACAGGTGTCGTAAGAAGAATTGACGATTTAGGAAGAATCGTTATTCCAAAAGAAATTCGTAAGAATTTAAGAATTAAAAATGGTGAAAACCTTGAAATATTCATCGATGAAAAAGATAACATTATTTTAAGAAAGTATAGTCAAATTGATAAATTAAAAGATGTTGCCACTTCTATTACAGAAGCTATTCACTTAATAACTAAGAAAAATATTATTATAACCAATACAGATTCATTTATTGCCATCAGTGGTAATTTAAAAAAAGCATATTTGGATGAGGCTATTTCTAATAGTATAATTAAAGCAATAAATGAAAGAAAAGAAATATTTGAACCCGCTGAAATGGAGTTTGCGATGACTGATGATAAAACCGAAGAAATTAGTTTTGTTTTATCGCCAGTAATAGCTGGAGGAGATGCAGTAGGATGTGTCATGATGGCATCTAGTAAAGACTTAGTTAGTGAATATGATTTACAACTTACAAAAATTGTTGCTAGTTTCTTAGCAAGACATATTGAAGAATAATAAAGAATATGCTATAATTGGGAAGAAAAGCGATGAAAGAGAGAAAAATAGGTGACTTTATAGAGAGTTTATGGTTGGTGAAAATAAACAAGGTAACTATTTCGAATGACTCTAGAGCTATCTAATTGATATTTAGATTAGATCGTATACATGCGTTAAATGTTTGAGGCAAGATATATCTTGTAAATTAAGGTGGTACCACGTAATCACGTCCTTATATGAAGGGCGTTTTTTTATGGTTTGGAGGTAATAAAATGGCTAGATATTTTGAAAAAATAAGTTTTAAACAATTTAAAAAAGATGTTTGTGATGATAATGAAGCATATGAAAACTATGATTTACCTAAAAGAAGTACAAGACATAGTGCAGGTTATGATTTTCATAGTCCTATCCAATTTACGTTAAATCCTGGTGAAATTAAAAAAGTTCCACTTGGAGTAAAATTTAATATGAATGAAGATGAAATGTTGATGTTAGTCGTTCGTAGTAGTATGGGCATTAAGTATAATGTACGAATGTGCAATCAAGTGGGAATATTTGAAAGCGATTATTATAATAATGCTGATAACGAAGGACATGCTTGGTGCTGCTTACAAAATGAGGGGAATATTCCTTATGAAGTAAAAGTAAACGATCGCATTTGCCAAGGAATATTTACTAAGTTTTTAACCGTCGACAACGAAGAAGAAATCTTAATAGAAAGAAAAGGTGGAATTGGTTCCACAACAAAGGAGAATTAAATGGATAAAAAATTACTTTTAATTAGTCACGTTGGCGATGAAGATGGAATAACGCCAATTATATTAGCAAAATTAGTTTTTAAAAAAGTAGAGACTATTTTGTTAAATCCTGGCGAAGTTGATAAAGCTTATTTGGAAAACGTTAATAATTATGATGAAATTCATATTACTGACGTTAATGTATCAGAAGATTTAGCCCATCAAATATCAGAAAACAATGAATGGCTTGCTAAAACTAAAGTATTTGATCATCATAAGAGTGGAATAGAACTTAATAGATATTCTTTTATTACCGTAATTGACGAAAAGAATGGTCGCAAAGAAAGTGCAACAAGTATTTATTATAATTATTTAAAAACAATATCAGATAATGAAATACTTCATAAAAAATCAACAGCGGGTTTAGTTGAACAAGTACGTTTGATTGATACATATGATTTTAAAACACAAAAAGAAAATGAAGACGCTCATAATATGGACTATTTATTTGCAATTTTAGGTAGAGAAAATTATCAGACTTATTTTACTGAATATGTTAAACAACATGATGAGTTTTCATATACTGAACAGGAATTATTTTTAGTCAAGCTTCAAAAAAATAAAATTGATAATTATATTGACTTAAAATCGAAAGAAATGTTTAAAGCTAAGATTGAAGGTTATAATGTAGGGATTGTTTATGCCGAAAGTAATCGTAGTTTATTAGGACATTATTTAGTAAATAAGCATGATGATATTGATTTTGCAATTATTATCAATGTTGCTAGAAGTGTTAGTTACCGCGGAATTGATAAAGCTGATTTAAGTGTATTTTCAGCTAAGCGTGGTGGAGGTGGCCATAAAAATGCATCTGGTAGTCCTTTACCACCAAATTTATTACAAAATATAACAAAATTAATTTTTGAAGATATTATATTTGAAAACAAGGAGGAGATATAATGAAACCAACATTTTTTATAACAACATCAATTTTTTATGCATCTGCTAAACCACATATTGGAAATTCATATGAAGGTGTTTTAACTGATGCTATAGCTAGGTACAAAAGACTTACGGGGTATGATGTAATGTTTACAACTGGAACAGATGAACATGGGGAAAAGGTTGAACAAAACGCTATTAAAAATGGTCAAAATCCTCAGGAATATGTTGATGAAGTATCATTAGAAGCAAGAAGAATATTGGATTTATTAAATGTTAGTTATGATAAATTTGTTAGAACTACTAATCCTAACCATAAAGAAATAGTTGCAAAAATATTTAAAAAATTATATGATCAAGGCGATATTTATAAAGGAAAATATGAAGGGTTATACTGTACACCTTGCGAATCGTTTTTTACCGATTCACAATTAATTGATGGTAAATGTCCTGATTGTGGTCGCGAAGCTCACGTAACTAGCGAAGAAGCTTATTTCTTAAAATTAAGCAAATACAATGAATGGCTAAAACAGTATATTGAGGAGCATCCAAATTTTATTGAGCCAGAAAGCCGTAAAAACGAAATAATGAATAACTTCATTATTCCTGGCGTTCAAGATCTATGCGTGTCTAGAACTTCATTTAATTGGGGGATTAAAGTACCAATGGACGAGAAACATGTTACTTATGTCTGGTTAGATGCTTTAGCTAACTATATTACTTTTATAGGGTATAATCCAGATGGTAGTAATGAAGAGTTTAATAAATATTGGCCGGCTGATGTCCATGTAATTGGTAAGGATATCTTAAGATTTCATACTATTTATTGGCCTGCCATCTTACATGTTTTAGATTTACCAATGCCTAAAAAAATATTTGGACATCCATGGATTTTATTTGGCGATGGCGAAAAGATGAGTAAATCAAAAGGAAACGTTTTATACGCTGATGAATTAATTAATTATTTTGGGGTAGACGCCGTTAGATATTATGTATTACATGAAATACCTTATGGACATGATGGCAATATTAGTAATGAACTACTTATTGAAAGAATCAATTCCGATTTAGCAAATGTTATGGGTAATTTAGTTAACCGTACAATTACTATGGCTCATAAGTATTTTGATGGAATTGTTGGAGAACCAACTAAAATAACCGACGAGGACGCAGAATTAATTACTATGGCTAAAGACTTGAAAAATAAAGTAGAAACTAAAATGAATAATTTAAAAGTAGCTGAAGCAATTGATGAAATATTTGAATTATATAGAAGAAGTAATAAATATATTGATGAAACAACACCATGGGTTTTAGCTAAAGATCCTGAACAAGAAGAAAGGCTTAAAACCGTTATCTACAATTTATTAGAAGCAATTAGAACAGCAACGGTATTTTTACAAGCTTTTTTACCAGAAACTGCTGATAAAATATTTAAACAATTAAATACCGAAAATAGAGATATTGAATCAACTACTAATTTTGATGGTATGGACGGGGATATAAAATTAAATACTCCAGAAGTTTTATTTGCTAGAATTGATAAAGCTGAAAAAATACACGAAATAACGAACAGTTAATAAAAACTGTTCTTTTTTATGTAAAAAGATGTAAAATCATTTAAAAAAAACGAAAAACTTGTTATAATGTATATAAGAATAAAATCGGGTAAGTCATATTATTTGACAAATTTAAAATTATAAGTATAATACACGTCGTAGTATGATGTAAAATAGGAAACTAAAGTACTATTTAGTTTATGGAGGGAAAAGGTATGGAAACACAAACAACTGGAATTTTATATCCATCAATAGCGAGAGTTCACGAGAGAAACTTTGATGTCGTTGGAACTTTACCAAAAATGACAATATATGATTATGTCTATCAAAATAATATTGGGTATGAAAGTAATGACGCGTTCGATTATTTAGGTACATCAATAACATATGGAAAGTTTTTTAGAAAAGTTAATGACACGGCTAGAGCTTTACAACACTATAGAGTTCAAAAAGGGGATATTGTTACGTTAATGATGCCAACTCAGCCGGAAACATTTTATGTTATATACGCGTTGAGCCGAATGGGAGCTATTGCTAATATGGCTGACCCAAGATATCCGTCTGAGGATTTAGAACATGCAATAAATAAGGTTGAATCAAAATTAGTGGTTGCTTCTACAGCAACAGGGAATTCTTTAGAAAAATTCAAAACCAAGACGTCAGCTGAAGAAGTAATTATGGTTTCACCTGGAACTTCAGTAGGAATTAAAGCCGTTTTAAAAGATAAAGAATTAAGACAAATGGCTAAAACAATGGAGACACCAGAATTTGCTAAAACCCGTCCTGACTTTAAGAGATTTATTAAAGATGGAAGACGCCAAGACACTGAATTTCCAGATTATGAGGAAAATCGTACAGTTATTTTAGTTGGTACCGGCGGAACAACGGGAACACCAAAACTAGTAGAACTGACTAATGACAATATCAATGGAGCTGTTTTTCAGTGTATAAACGCTAGATTTAATTTTCAAAGGGGACACACTTGGTATGATATAATGCCCCCATTTATTGCGTTTGGTGTTGTTGATGGTTTGCATTTACCTCTTGTAAAAGGTATGAAAATAATTTTAGAGCCACAGCCAACCCCAGAAAATTTATTAAAAGCTCATAAAAAACAAGAAATAAATCATCAAGCCTGCGGACCTAATTTTTATACTGAGACTAAAGATGACCCTAAAATGAAAGAATTAGATTTATCAGGTTTAGATTCGCCAATTTTAGGTGGTAAAAATATTAATAGCAAAAACGAAGAAGAAGTTAATGATGCTTTAGCCTTACAAGGATGTCCAAGTAAAGTTCGTGTTGGTTGGGGATTAACTGAATGCTGTGGTGCAGCTTCAGCGCCAGGTAATGATGAATGGGCTAAACCGCAATCAGTTGGTATGACATTACCGGGTGGTGTTGTTACAACTTTCAAAAAGAATCAAAACGAAGATGGAACAATTGAATTAGAGGAATTACCTTATGTTCCAACTGAATTAGGACAAAATATTCCAGAAGAAATGATTGGTGAATTAGCCGTTGCAGGTCCCAATGTTATGAGAGGGTACTACAATAATCCTGAAGAAACAGCTAAAGTATTAGTAAATTATAATAATGAACAATTTTTACTTACAGGAGATTTAGGTTATGTTGATAGCGATGGTGTTCCATACGTTGTTAATCGAGAAAAAGAGCTTGTTATTCGACATACTGGCTTTAAAGTTCCTCCAAAAGAAATAGAAGACATTATTTTAATGGAACCAACTGTTGATGATTGTAAGGTTGTTGGCTTTGAAAATCCGGAAACTGAAAACGATCAATTATCAAAGGCCTACTATACATTAAAAAAAGATTGTAGTGATACTGATATTAAAGAGATTGAACAAAATATGTCTTTACTTTGTGAACTGAATTTGCCAAATTATAAATGGCCGGTTGCATTTGAGTGTTTAGAAAAAATGCCTTTAACACCTATTGCTAAAATAGATGTTAAAGCACTTCAAGAAGACGCCAACTCTAAAGCAGAGCAGACTCTTGAACGCGTTCACAGTATCGGACCAATTTAATAAAGTATAAAAGTAGCAGAGTTATACCTGTTATTTTTTATATTTTGCTAAAAAAAGATTAATAAAATTTACTTTTCAATTTATGAGTGATATAATTAAGATATTAGGAGGGTTATGAATGATAATAGGTGTTTCGGTAATTAGTTGTTGTTTGTTGTATAGTATCATGTTACTTATTATTTATTTTGCGAAGCGTCGAATAGATAATATGGAAAATAAAATATATAGTATTCTAGTAACTATTAATGTTATAGGACTAATCTTAGAATTATGTTGTTGTTATTTTACATATTATAATGGGACTAGTGATATAAATACATTATTATGTACTATATTTAATCGTGTTTTTATAATATATATGTTAACGTGGCTTTCGGTATTTACTTTTTATATATTTTATATAACATTTAGTAAACAAAATATTATCCAGAAGAATTTAGAAAAATTCAAAAAACGTTTTACTTTCTGTGCTTTTATAATTTATATGATAATGTTAATTTTTGCTATTACATTACCACTTTATTACTATAGTGATGGATCGTATGTGTATAGCTATGGACCAGCGACTTCACTTTTAGTTATTTTTGGAGCTATCACAATTTTGTTTGACATCTTTTGTGTTATTAAAAATTATAAAAACATTAGAAGCAAACAATATTACCCATTATTTGTTTTAATACTTTTAATGATTATAGTATTAATAATTAGAAATATTAATCCAGGGATTATCTTGATTAATTCAACATTTGCATTTATTACAGCTCTAATGTTTCATACTATAGAAAATCCAGATGCCCAATTAATAGGCGAGCTATATAAAAATAAAAAGTTAATTGAAAAGTCTAATGAGGACACATCTCGATTTCTTTTTAGAATGACGCAGGATATTAAGAACCCAGTGAAACGAATTTCAAACCTAACTAAGGACCATCTTGATTCTAATGACATAATTGTCTTAAGGACGGACATGAAATATATCAGTAATTATATTACTCAAATAGATTATTTTATTAACAAAGCTTTAAATATTTCAAACATGGATACTCAAACCATTAAAGTGTACGAAAACAAATATAACGTTATTAATTTTTTCAAGGAAATTGGTTTTAGAATAAGTAATGACATAAATGATAAAATTAAATTTGGATATACAATATCCAATAATATTCCAGAATATTTGTATGGTGATGCTATCAAACTTAAACAAGCATTATCTTCATTAGTTAAATTATCAGTGGCTAGCACATCATCAGGATTTATAAATTTAGATGTTAGTACAATTATAAAATACAATATATGTCGATTGATAGTAACTGTTGAGGATTCAGGAAAAGGAATGGATATAGACGAAGTCAATAATATATTAAGTTTGAAAAATGAAGAACTAGATAATATAGATATTGAAAATTGTGATGGTCAAAACTTGAAAGCAATCAAAAAACTTATTAATATTTTAGGTGGTTCATTAATGGTCAAAAGCGAATTGAACCAAGGAACAACATTCGTTATTACTATAGATCAAAAAATAGTTGAAACGAAAGAGACAGAAATAACAAAACGTTTAGAACGATATGAGCAGACTTTATATGCTCAAAAGCGTATTTTAATAATTGATAATGATGAAAAAGAACTAATGAAAATTACTGCCAAATTTGAAAATGATGGAAGGCTTGTTAGTTCCTCTGTATATGGTAGGGATTGTTTAGAAAAAATTCGTGCTAAAATGAAATACGACTTAATTATTTTAAACGATGATTTAGGAGAATTAAGCGCTTTAACCATTTTACAAGAATTACAAAAAAATAAAAACTTTAAAACTCCAGTTGTCGTGATGATAAATGATAACAAAGAGGGTATTAAACTCCACTATATGAAAGATGGTTTTGCTGATTGTATTATGAAGTCAAAACTAGAATCTGAAATAGTTCGTATTAGTAAAAGATTTGAATAAGTCAGTAATCTGACTTTTCTTTTTGACTAAAAGTATGTTATAAATGACACTTGTTAGCAAAAAACGTCAACTTCCTTGTAAAATGTAGTAAATTGTCGAACATTTAACTACCAATATTTACCGCTTTAGTGTTATATTGTAATAGTACAAACTATATGAGGGAGAGGCTTATGATAACTAAAGATAAAGAATATAATATTATTAGTCTGTTGTTCTTAATTACAATTATTTATATAGTGGTTAATTTAATAGCAAAATTTACTTTGCTAGATTTAACTTATTTAATATTCTTAGTGTGTTGCTTTATAAGATTTATTTTTATTAAAAAAAAATAAGTGATTATACTTTGTGGTATAATCTTTTTAGGTGATAAAATGATAGATACACATTGCCATTTAGGCAAAGAAGATTATGACAATTTAGAAGAAGTCATAAAAAACATGGGAAATAATATTATGATAGTAAGTACCGCTAGTCCAGAGGATATTAACGAAGTAATAGATTTAATTACAAAATATCCTAATATATATGGAACTATCGGTATTCATCCAGAATTTGCCGATACTTATACAGAAAAAGATTTAAAAAAAATAGAAAGCTATTTAAATCATCCTAAAGTAGTCGGAATTGGTGAAATTGGATTGGATTACTATTATACAAAAGAAAACAAAGAAAAACAAAAAGAACTTTTTATAAACCAAATTGAATTAGCAAACAAATATAATAAAACGATTGTAATCCATAGTAGAGACGCTAATGAAGATACATATGAAATAATTAAACAACATAAGGATTCTAATATAAAATGTGATTTGCATTGTTACAGCGGCAGTTTAGAAATGGCCCAAAGATTTATCAAATTAAATGCTTATTTTGGTATCGGTGGTGTATTAACTTTTAAAAATGAAAAAAAATTAAAAGAAATTGTAACCGAACTAGATTTAAAATATTTTGTTTTAGAAACAGACAGTCCATATCTAACTCCAGAACCATTTAGAGGTCATAAAAACGAGCCATCAAACGTGAAATATGTAGCTTTGAAAATAGCAGAGCTTAAATGCCAAAAATTGGGAAAAATCCTTGATATTACTAGCCAAACGGCTAGACACTTATTTGACATATAAAACGATGTATGCTACAATGTTATAGGTTTCAATTTTGAAATGGAGGAATTTATGAATACTTATTTGCTGGGGCTGATATCGAAATGGGTTTCCATATTATGTGTCTCAGTATCAGGAATATTTTCTGGACATTTACTTACAGAAGAGAAATTTGAAGTAGAAAATATCAATCAAACAAAAAACTCAGCAGCTTCCATTAAAGAAGTTGCCTATGATACAACAACTACTTACAATAGTAAGTTAGCTAAAGGTGTGACTATTACCATTAAGGAAGGTAAAAAAGGTCTAGCCTATTCCGACAGTGCTAATAAAACCACTCAAATACTAGAACAACCAATTAATGCGGTTGTCGAAGTTGGAACAGGTGAAGTTAGCGATTATGTTGGCAAAATGACAGGTTATGGTGCTGATTGCGCCGGTTGTAGTGGAACTTTGTCTTGTCGTACCAAATCGGGTAAATCATGGAATTTAGCTCGTGACGGTGAAACCTACGACGATAGTCAATATGGCAAAGTCCGTATATTAGCCGCTGCGCTAGAAAAGTTCCCATGTGGAACTATTATTAAAGTTCAAAGTCCAAGACTAGGAACATTTAATGCCATAGTTTTAGATACTGGTGGAGCTATGCGTGCCGCTTGGAATAATGGCGTTGTCCATATGGATTTAGCGTTTATTACTCAAAAAGATGGTTCAGTTCATAGTGCTACTAGTTCTAATGTCAAATATAGTGTCCAAAGACGGGGATGGTAAGTCCCTTTTTTTGTTGACAAAAAGGTAAAATAATAGGATAATAAATTTAAGAATAATAGGCGGTGGGATATGAAGAAAAAAGGATTTACATTAGTCGAGATATTAGGGGTGCTGGTAGTTTTAAGTATGCTTGTTTTAATAATAGCGCCAACTATTATAAACAGACTATCTGCTAGTAAAGAAACTGCCAATGACTCACAAAATAAAATAATATTTGAATCAACTAATACATTAATAGACGCGGATAAGGAAAAATATAAGTTAATACCAGGCGATGTATATTGTATTACACTACAAAACTTACTTGATGAAAATAAATTAGCAGAGCCTTTAAAAGACGTGACAACTAATAAACCTTATGATACCAATACTACGGTTAAAGTTGTTATTTCTAATGATTCTGTTAGAACATTTGAATTAGTATCACCAGGAACATGTAGTTCAAAAAAAAATAATGATATTGTTTTTCAAGTTACACCAGGTAATAGTGTATGGTCAAAAACAAAAACAGTAAAAATATATTATCCAAATATTGATTCTGGATATACTAATAAATATAGCCTAGATGGTAATAATTGGACTCTAACAGCCAATCAGCCAACCACGGTAGTTGTTAATAAAGACTTAACTATTTTTGCTAAGACCGAAGGAAAAGCTCAAATAAATAAAGAAAAACAAATTAAAAAAATTGATAATTTACCACCAATTATTACTAGTATTTCCCAAGGTGGCTGGAAAGAAGGTTCTGGGCAAGCTCTTAGTATAATTTTAAAAGATAACGAAAGTGGAGTAGCAGGTTATTATATAGGGACTACTAATACCAAACCCGATGCCAACGCTAGTGGATGGATAACCTTTAACTTAGGCGGTTATGGTGCCACTGGAACCGCCACAGTTTATCGTGGTATCGGAATGTATTATGTTTATGCTAAAGATAAAGTTGGTAATGTTAGTGAGGTTAAAATTGTTGAAGTAAAAGATCCCTATCCACCAACTTGTACAATTAACTTAGATGGAACGCTAGGTAGTAATAGTTGGTATCGCAGTAATGTTGTAGCAACATTGAGTACAGCTGACGAAGGTGGAAGTGGAGTAGCTAGTTACGGTATAAGTACTACTAACAGTCCAATTTATAATAATAGCACTACTTTAACGCAAACAGCGGACACTAAAGCAGTTACTTATTATGGCTTCGTAAAAGATGGAGCTGGTAATATTGGAACATGTAGTAAAACATTTAAAAAAGATGCAACTGCTCCAAGTAAAACTAACGTTAATACTGGGTGGTATACTAAAGATACATGGACAAGTGCTGATGTACCAAGAACATTTGAATCAACAGATGCAACTTCTGGAATAGCGTCTTATCAATGGTCAAGTAATTGTTCGGGAACAGCTAATGGTACGGAAGCCTCAAATTATGTTCCAGTGACGTGGTCAGGTACTGATGTAGCTTGCCACCGTGCTGTAGACAATGCTGGTAATATCGGGCCCTGGTCAGATAAAACAATAATTAAAATAGAAAGGCTATCAGTTTCATGTTGGAAAAATACTTGCCATCCTTGTGTAGTCAATGATAATTGGATTGACTACAGTTGGGGCTGGTCATGGAGTGGGGCTAGTTCAGGAATGGACTGGTGGGGAACTAAACTCCAATATAATACAGGATATGTAACGTTTACTTATCGTAAAGATAGAGCTCCAGAACCGTATCAAGCGGGGTATATAGAATGGGGCGGCGAATCAATGACATTCGGAAGATCTTATGCTAATCAACAAATTGATGGAACTATTTGTACAGCAGCTGGAACTTGTAAAGTTTGTACTCAATCTTAAGAAAGGAGAGAAATTATGAAATTAAAAATAATTATACCAATTATATTAATTATTATAGGAATATTATTTCTCATCTTTCTACCAAAAACGTCAGATAGTGATGAGATAAAAATAAATCAAATTACAACCAAAGAAGAAGCAATTGAAACCGTTAACATTTTAAATGATAAAATAATAAAAGGTGGTTCTAAAAAAGATTTAATAAAAGTATTAGGAACAAACGAAATTGGTGATTATAATATTATGACGGGGCCCGATTCATATGTTAGGCAAAGTTTAGATGATAAAACAATCAAAAAATATAATTTGGAAAATTATGTGAGTAAAGCTAATTCATTAGCAGATAATCTAGAAGAAAAAATTAAAACCAATTTTGAAGTACAGCTCCAAGAACCAATTATGTCAAAGAAAAATGTTTCGATAGCAGTTACTTATAAAACATATTATTATCAAAATTATTTAACCGATTTACAAAAATTACAATTTAAATTATTAACTTTAGCTGGACATAAATTAGATGAAAATACTAAATCAAGTGATAAACTTACTGTAGATTCATATAAAGCTAAAGTAAAAGCTATGACTATTTTAGATAAAAACTTAAATAATTATGTTAACAATAACGAAACTAAAACAGTCGGAATTAATTATAAAAATGGTAATATTTCTGGAAGTTCAGATTCATTAATATCATATTTCATCAATATAACAGGTTATACTTATCAAGCAAATAGTATTGACTCCGATTTGATAAAAAATTCTGAATCAAGAATAAATAAATATTTAGAAGAGATTGATGGTAACAATCCATTAAAACTTTAAAAGGATAGAAAAAACTATTCTTTTTTAGTATAATTAAATTAAGGAGTGATATTATGGATTATTCACCAAATAAATTAAAACAAAATTTAGAACAAAATAATTTCAATTTTAAAAAGAAATTTGGACAAAACTTTATAATAGATGAGAACATTATTAATAATATTGTGGAAAAGTCAAAAGTTGATGAAAACACCTTAGTAATTGAAATAGGTCCTGGAGCAGGATCGTTAACATCTAAATTAGGTAAAATAGCTAAAAATGTCATATGTTATGAAATAGATGAGACTTTAAAACCAATACTAGAAGGTAATATAATGGAAAATACTGAAGTAATATTTGATGACTTTTTAAAACGAAATGTTAATGAAGATTTAAAAGCATACGAATATGACAAGCTATATGTAATTGCTAATTTACCGTATTATATAACCACTCCAATAATTATCAAAATGATTGAAGAAAAAATACCAGTAGATAAGATAGTTGTAATGGTTCAAAAAGAAGTAGGAGACAGATTTAAGGCAAAACCTAATTCCAAAGACTATAATTCGTTAACTATTTTTCTAAATTATTACTTTGAGGTTAAGAAACTAATCGATGTTAGTCGAAATGTCTTTATGCCGAAGCCTAATGTTGATAGCATTGTTGTATCTTTTACAAAAAAAGAAGAATTATTTCCACTTAAAAATGAAGAAATATTCTTTAAACTGATTAGAGACAGTTTTACTCAAAAAAGAAAAACCTTAAAAAACAATCTAAAAGGTTATGATTTAGCTAAAATAGAAAATGTGTTATTAAAACACGAAATGAATTTAACTACCAGAGCCGAAGCAATTCCAATCGAAGTATTTATAGAAATTGCTAATAACTTATAAGGCGGAGTATATGAAGTATATTGATATGCATATGCACACCACCGCATCAGATGGTGATGATAGGCCATTAGATTTATTAGAAAAATTAAAAAAACAATCTTTTGGTTATTTTGCTTTTACTGATCATGATACTATAGATAGTATAAAAATTATGGAACAAGGAATAACCGAGGGAACTATTGATTTAGAAGGTTTGACTTTTATTAGAGGTTGTGAGTTTTCGGCAACTATTAATAAAAGATTTACCCGAAAAGGCAGTCAACTTCATATTTTAGCATATGACTTCGATATCGATAATCCGAAAATAAAAGAGTTAATAATAAAAGAGTGTGAAAGTCGTAAGTACAATTTTAAATTAATTTTAAACTATATTCAAACAAAATGGAATATTAAATTAAGTCATGAAGAAATAGAAACGCTGCTTAGTATTCCTAATGTGACCAGACCTCATTTAAGTCATGTACTTATAAAACATAACTATGTGGAAAAAGTTCAGGAAGCATTTGATAAATATCTTACCGAGGCGTATGTTGAAACATATGATTTACGTAAAACCATTTCAGATATTGAAGTTATTAAAACAATTCATGAAAGTAATGGTTTAGTTAGTATGGCCCATCCATTTAGAACAAAACTAAATTCAAAAGAATTATCAGAATATTATCAATTTTTAATTGATAACGGAGCTAGACCCGATGCTTTAGAAATATATTACTCAAGTCATAATCAAGAGGATAGAATTAATTTAAAGGAAATTGCGGATAAATATAAATTTCTAATAAGTGGCGGTAGTGATTATCACGGGATGGTTGCTCACCCAGAAATTAATCTAGGTAAAGGCATTATTAATAATACTGAAATAGATGATTTAACCTTATTGAAAGAAATATTAGCAAGAAAAAATTAAAACACTTTGATTAGCCGCATAAAAAGTATTATAATAAATGATACATTTAGGGGGATTTTATGAAAAAAGAGACACAGGAGAAGTATTTTAGTAAGAATGCTTTAAATATTCCTAATGCCATCTCAGCTTTGAGAATAGCTTTAGCAATAGGAACTTTCTCAACATTGGGAATGGGAATGCCATTTATAGCCGGAGCTTTATTTTGTACAGCTGCCGTGACTGATTTTATTGATGGTAAATTAGCGCGTAAATATGATTGTATTACTAACATTGGAAAATCGGGAGATGCACTTGCTGATAAAATATTAGTTCTTCCAACATTAGCGTTATTAGCGGCAACAGGAGCAATTCCAGCTACTGTTGCATATATAACTTTTATTCGTGATTCTTTAGTTGGTGTAGTTAAAGAAACAGCAGGTAAAAAAGAAGGAACTATTGGAGCAAGCCAATTAGGTAGAGCAAAAACAGCTGTGACCATGACAGGAATTGGTGGTCTTCTTCTTTCTAGTGGTTTACCTTCAGTTATCGGTGCACCTTTAGGACTTGTAAGTACTGGATTGATTTGGGGCGGAACGGCTTTATGCGTAGCTTCAGGTGCTCACTACGTTTATAAATACAGAGACATATTTAAAACAAAAAAATCAGAACCCGAGCAAGTTGAAGAATCAGAGAAAAATGAACTTGCATGCGTTAATCAAAAGGATAAAAAAGACGTTTACCAAAACACTAATGAGCTAACTGAAACAAAAACAGTAGAAACTCATGAGCAACCAATATTTAATAATGGACTCTATACTGTGGAAAAACCACATACTAAAATTCATAACAGAAGAGGCGTATAGCTTAATAATAAAAAGGTCACCAAAGCATAAAATAGTTTTGGTGATTTTTATATTAATATACCGATAACGGTAGTTTATTGTTGACAAATACTACCGTTATCGGTATAATGCGTATATGAGGTGATATTATGGAATATATGACAACAAAAGAGGCTGTAGAAAAATGGAATATTAGTGAAAGAAGAATTAGACAATTACTTACTGATGGCAGAATTGATGGGGCAGTAAAAATTGGTAATTCATGGAATATTCCCATTGATGCCAATAAACCAGCGGACAAAAGAATTATTAAACTAGATAATAGTAATTTTAAATTTGATGTATTGGAATCATATTTTGATGAAGTTAATTTATTAAAAAAAGAGTTAGATGATAAAAGACCTTTACCTAAAGGTACTTTAAAATCATTGAAGGAAAGTATTAATCTTGAATGGACCTACAATAGTAATGGTATTGAGGGAAATACTTTAACATTAAGAGAAACGCAAGTAGTGTTAGAAGGTATTACAATTGGCGGTAAGACAGTTAAAGAACATTTAGAAGCAATTAATCATGAACAAGCTATAAAGTATTTAGAAGAACTTGTAAACGATGAAAGAACAATAACTGAATGGGAGATTAAAGGAATACATCAATTAGTATTAAAAGATATTGATAATGATAATGCTGGAAAGTATAGAAATGAAAATGTAACAATTAAAGGAGCAACACATATTCCTCCAGACTATCTAATAGTATCAGAACTAATGGAACAATTACTTATGAATTCTGAAGATTGGAAGAAATATCATCCAATTATCCAATCCGCATTATTACATGGTGAATTGGTAAAAATCCACCCATTTATTGATGGTAATGGCAGGACAAGCAGATTAGTTATGAATTTAGTATTAATGAATAATGGATATGTACCAGTAATTATAAGAAAAGAAAAAAGAATAAAATATTATGAAGCATTAGATAAAGCACATACAACAGGCGATTATACTGACTTTGTTATGTTAGCTAATGAATTAGAAATAGAAATGCTTAATAAATATTTAGATTTAGTCTAAATTATCCAAATAATATTTAATAAAACAAGCAGGCATAATTTAATAAAAAAGGTCACTAAAGCATAAAATAGTTTTGGTGATTTTTATATGCTAGAAACAATTAAAGCCATTTTATGGGCGATTGTCACAGCCTTAATAATTTTATATGGAATTTATTTTAGTAAACAATTAAAACTACCACAGTTTAATTTGAAAAAAATACATAAATCGTTAAAAGGGACTAATAACGAAGGAATAAGCCCAGTAAAAACTTTATTCTTAACCTTAGCTGGTAGAATAGGGGTTGGAAGTATAGCTGGAGTTGCCTTAGCTATTTATATAGGGGGACCCGGCACTATTTTTTGGATGTGGGTAATTGCTTTAGTATCTGGTGTTTTAGCGTATATGGAAACGTTACTGGCTATTAAATATAAAAAACAAGATGGCGAAGAAAGTGTTGGAGGACCTTCTTATTATTTAAAATATGGTTTAAATAAAAAAAAATTAGCAGTTATCTATTCTTCGATTGTAATTTTTGCATATTTAATTGGTTTTATTCCAATCCAGTCCAATACCATCGTCAAATCAATGGATATGGTATTTAATAATAACCATGTAGTAGTAGGAATAATAATTGCTTTTCTTTCCTTTTTAGTAATTAAAGGTGGAATAAAGAAAATATCTAAAGTAACGGATAAATTAATACCATTTATGACTATATTATATATTGGAATGGCTATTTTTGTAGTAATTACGCATATTGATAAATTCCCTGTAATAATTGGCGAAATAATAAGTCAAGCATTCGAGTTAAAACCATTCTTAAGTGGATTCATAGTTACCGTTTTAATAGGCGTTCAAAGGGGAATATTTTCTAACGAATCAGGTATCGGATTAGGGGCAGTTGCAGCCAGTGCATCTAATAGTAAAAACGGGTGTCAAAGCGGATATATTCAAGTACTTGGAGTTTATATCACAACTATCTTAATTTGTACTGCTACGGCTTTTATGATATTAATTTTTGATTATAAAGACGTTATCATTAATAATCCCAATGGTATTGAACTCACTTCTTTAGCTTTTAATTATCATTTTGGTAATGTAGGGAATATTTTATTAGCACTTTGTATTTTAATGTTTTCTTTTTCAACTATTTTAACAGGCTATTACTATTGTGAATCAAGTTTAAAATTTCTCTTTAAAAAAGTAAATAAAACATTATTGATAGTATTAACACCATTAAGTGTTTTTATTGGAACCGTAACCTCTCCCACCCTAATTTGGGAAATAATTGATATTTTAGTTGCCTTTTTAGCGCTTATTAATATTTATGCTTTGGTTAAATTAAAAGGGGAAATCGTGCATTATCACAAAAAATATGATAAAATATAGCCAGAGGTGATTTAGGTGATCAATAAAAACTGGGATATGATTTTAGAAAATGAAATGAAAAAGCCTTATTTTAAAGATTTAGGTCTTTTTATTAAAAATGAATATAATCAAAAAATAATATTTCCAGAGTATAAAAATATATTCACCGCCTTAAGATATACCGATTACAATGAAGTTAAGGTAGTTATTCTAGGCCAAGATCCATATCATGGAGATCAAGAAGCTCATGGACTCTCTTTTTCGGTTTTAGAAGGTATTAAAAGACCACCATCACTAGATAATATATTTAAAGAATTATATAGTGATTTAGGAATCAAAAGAACTAATAATACTTTAACTGATTGGGCGAAGCAAGGTGTATTTTTACTTAACTCAATTATGACGGTTGTTAGAGATACTCCTTTATCACATAAAGAAAAAGGATGGGAAACATTTACGGATGATTTAATAAAATTATTAAATGACCGAGAAGAACCAATTGTTTTTATTTTTTGGGGAGCTTATGCGCGTAGTAAAAAAGTTTTAGTTACCAATCCAAATCATTTTGTAATTGAAAGTCCTCATCCATCGCCTTTATCTGCTCATCGTGGATTCTTTGGTAGTAAACCTTTTTCTAAAACAAACAACTTTTTAGTTAGCAAAGGAATTAAACCGATTAATTGGGGTGATGACAATGAATGAAACAATTAAATATTTAGAAGATAATTTAAAAAATGAAACTGTAGTTGTTGCCGTATCAGGTGGACCAGATTCTATGGCACTTTTAAAATTAGTAAATGATTTAAAAGATAAAAACAACTTGAACATCGTATGTGCGCACGTAAATCACAAGCTTAGAACCGAAAGTGAAGCTGAAGCAGTCATGGTAAAGGACTTTTGTGACCAAAATGGTATATCTTTCGAATACATGACCATTGACACTTATAATGACGACAACTTCCATAATGATGCCAGAATTAAAAGATATGACTTTTTTGAAAAAAGTGTCAAGAAATGTCAAGCTAAACACCTTTTAACTGCTCACCACGGCGATGACTTGATGGAAACCATTCTAATGAGGATTGTTAGAGGCTCAACCTTAAAGGGATATGCTGGATTTATGATTGAAACGGATAAAGGTGACTATAAAATTCTAAGACCATTAATTTTTTATACCAAAGATGAAATATTAAATTATGTTAATGAAAATAAAATCCCATATGCCGTTGATCAATCAAATGAAAAAACCGTATATACCAGGAATAGATTCCGCAAATATGTGTTACCGCCTTTAAAAGATGAAGATGCTAATGTGCACCAAAAATTTTATAAATTCAGTAAAACATTAGAGTTATACAATCATTATATTGAAAAAGAAGTAAATATTAAATTAAAAGAAATATATATTAATAATGTTTTAGATATTAAAAAGTTTAAAACGTTGGACAAAGTAATTCAAATTAAAGTCATTAATACTATTTTGGAAAATATGTACCAGGATGATTTAATGCTTATTACCGATAAACATACGGAAATAATTTATGATTTACTATTAAGTGATAAAGCTAATCAAACAATTTTCTTACCTAACAATTATAAAGGTATTAAAGCTTATGATACTTTTGAAATTGTAACTGATATTAATAATAGTGGTTACAACTATGAATTAAGTGAATATGTATTGTTACCAAATAATCATGAATTGAAAATAATTGAAGAAACTGAAAGTAATAGTAATTTTATTTGCCGTTTAAATACTAATGAAACTGGGTCACTATATATAAGGACGCGCCATGATGGTGATAAAATGGAAGTAAAAGGTCTAGAGGGAAGTAAAAAAGTCAAAGACATTTTCATTAATGAAAAAGTACCTATTATAGCTCGTGATACTTGGCCAATCTTAGTAAATGGTAATGATGAGGTTATTTGGTTACCCGGTCTTAAAAAGTCAAAATTTGATAAACAAAAACAAGAAAAATATGATATAATAGTGGAGTATCATTAAAGAAGGGAGTTTTGTAATGAATAAAAATGTTGTAAAACGAGGGTTATTACCATACGCCTTTTTACTAATATTTCTTCTAGGAATTATGTTTATCTTTACTTCGTTAAATAAAGAAGTTCACGATATTACTTATGGTGAATTTAATAATGCTTTATCTGATAAACAAGTTAAAGAGATAAATGTAACCCCAAGAAGTCGTGCTAGTGTATATACAATTACTGGTAAATTAAAAGAATATAAAGGAAATGAAACATTCACTTTCAATATGCCACTAACTAATGAAACAATGGTTAAATTATTAGAGGCCGAAGATAAGAATAGTTTCAAAATGACGACGACTACTGATCCAGAGTCAAGTACATTCTTATTATTTATTATGAATGTTCTACCTACTGTTTTATTAATCGGAGTAGCTTTCTACTTTATTACTAGACAAATGGGTGGCAATAATAAATCAATGGATTTTGGAAAGAGTAAAGCTCGTTTAAATTCTGGTGAAAACCAAGTGACATTTAAAAATGTAGCTGGTTTAACTGAAGAAAAAGAAGAGGTTTCAGAATTGATTGACTTCTTAAAAAGCCCAAAGAAATTTGAAAAAATGGGTGCGAGAATTCCTAAAGGTGTCCTATTAGTAGGCCCTCCAGGAACAGGTAAGACCTTATTAGCAAAAGCTGTAGCTGGTGAGGCAGAAGTTCCATTCTACTTTATTAGTGGTTCAGAATTTGTTGAGTTATTTGTCGGCGTTGGAGCATCACGTGTTCGTGACATGTTCAAACAAGCTAAACAAAATGCTCCTTGTCTAATTTTCATCGATGAAATCGATGCGGTTGGACGTCAAAGAGGAACTGGAATGGGCGGTGGCCACGACGAAAGAGAACAAACTTTAAATCAATTATTAACAGAAATGGATGGCTTTGGTGCAAATGAAGGAATTATTATCATAGCAGCAACTAACAGACCTGACGTTTTAGACCCTGCTTTATTAAGACCAGGACGTTTTGATAGACAAGTAACAGTTAATCTACCTGATGCTAAAGAACGTGAAGCTATTTTAAATGTTCACGCTAAAGGAAAAACGTTTATACCAGGTGTTACAATGTCAAACATCGCCAAAAGAGCGGTTGGTTTTAGTGGTGCTGATTTAGAAAACTTATTAAATGAAGCGGCTTTGTTAACTGTAAGACGTAATAAAAATGCAATTACTATGGAAGAAATTGATGAAGCAAATGACAGAGTAATGATGGGTCCTGCTAAAACAAGTCAAAAATATATTGAACGTGAAAAGAAATTAGTAGCTTATCACGAGGCTGGTCATGCTGTATTAGGAATTAAATTACCTTTAGCTGATGAAGTTCACAAAATAACAATAATTGCTCGTGGTGGTGCAGGTGGCTATAATTTGATGCTTCCAAAAGAGGAAACTCATTTTCAAACCAAAGAACAACTACTTCAAACTATTAGTGTTTGTTTGGGTGGTCGTGTTGCTGAAGAAATAAAATTTAATGAGATTAGTAGCGGAGCAAAAGGTGACTTACATCAATCTACTAAAATTGCCAGAGCAATGGTTACTGAATATGGTATGAGTGATTTAGGTCCGATTCAGTTTGAAAAAGCAGAATCTTCAAATGTTTTCTTAGGTAGAGATTATAATAAACAACAAAATTTCTCAACAGCTGTCGCTAATGAAGTTGATGAAGAAGTAAGAAAAATCATATTAGGACAATATGAAGTTGCTAAAAAAACACTTAAAGAAAATATGGATTTATTAGAGTTAATTGCTAATACCGTATTAAAATATGAAACAATTACTAAAGAACAAATTGATTATTTAGTTGAACATGGTAAAATGCCTGAAGAAATAAAACCAGGAGTTAAAGAAGCTAGTTTAGCAGATTTAACTTTAGAAGAACTTCAAGACTTAGCAAAAGATAAAAAAATTAAAGGCTATAAAGATTTAACTAAAGAAGAGTTAATTAGTAAATTAAACGACAACAAGGATGAATAATCCTTGTTTTTCTTGCATTATATAAGTGTTTATGGGAAAATATCTATAACGGGTGATTAATATGGATGAATTAATAAAACTCCCTATGTATTTAGGATTAGAAGTAAAAGATAAGCTTTTAGAAAAGGGTATAGAGCCAAGAAAAAATAATATGGGTTCCTTATCTTTAGAATTTACAACAGAAGAATTATTGTTGGTTACTTCTTTAGAATTACAGGGTTCGAGAAGAATATTAGATGGTATTGAGCTTTTACCAAACTTAAACCGTTTAGTTATTGAAACAGATCAAGTACCTTATTATGTCGCCGAAAAAGATCGACAAAGTATAACTGATGAGGATATTGAAAAAATTGGTAAGTTGAAACAATTAGAATTTTTAGGTATTAGGAATCAAAGTGATATTTCATATGTAGATTTAACAAGGTTATCAAATTTAAAATTTTTAGATATTTCTAACAATGTAAATCTTCGAGATATAGATGGATTATCTGCCCTACAAAATTTATCATTATTAAGTATTTATGGCAATGACCAGATCTGTGAATTGCCCGAGCTTCATCAATTCATTATGCAAAATGATAATATAGTTGATATATATTTAGACTTAATGTTATTCCCTGATGCTGTTGGCTATGACTTCAAAACAAATACTTTAGATGAAGAGGCTTATGAAAAAATAGTTTTTGCAGAAGGGCAGTTTTATGAAAAATTCGGTAAAATCACTCCAGATGTAATGTTGCTTAAACAAGGTAAAGGTGCAAAAAGTGATATAATTACAACATACGCGAGGCAAGCAAGGATGTTTCATGATAGGTGTTCACAAATTACACGTAACATAGCTACAAATACTAATGGTATTGATGAAATGGTGATAGGTGTTGAAAAGTATTTAGCAGAAAATATTACATATGATCAGGAATCTTTAAACCACAAAAATAGTAGAGTTGATAATGGTATAATGCGTGGAGCAAAATCTGGCGCCAATGGCGCATATAATGGTATAATGTTTGGATCTTGTGTTTGTGAAGGTTACACAAGATCTATGCAATATTTACTTAAATTGGCAAATATTAAAACTAGAAATATAAGTTGCATCGCTGGTGAAGACACTTTAGGTTTATCTGATACGAGCGAAAAAAATGAACGTTTTAGTTATGTACTTCCTAAACAAGGATATCATAGTATTATTTGTATAGAAGACTATTTTTGTTTTTATTGTGACCCTTGTTGGGATGCTTCCAGATATCAAAAAACAGGCACACTACCGTACTGTCTCTTAAATAAGGAAGAAATATCCCAAAGCCATACATTATCTTTTTTGGAAACTTCGGTATCTAATGAACATTTAACTTTTTCTAGGGATAAGGTAGATAGAACAATTGCTAAATTAGATAATTTGCAAAGTTCAAAATCAAAATAAACAAAAATGTTGACAGTTGTATAATAAACATGGTATTTTAAATGACAGAAAGGAGGTGAGTAATCATGCAAACACAAAAATTAAATACGTTATTGAGGAAGATTATTCACCTTCACTATATTAATTTTTAATAGTGGTAGTTTTAGTCTTGCTTGATAGCAGGACTTTTTTATTACAGAATTGAGGTGAGAGAAATGAAAAATTTAAAAGAATTCAAAAATTTGTGGCCCCTTATTAAAGAGGATAAAAGTAAAATAATATTGGCTATTATAATTGTTATAGTTACATCTTTTATTAGTATTAGCTATGGATATTTATCTGGAGCAGGGATTGAAGCCGTTACTAATAAAGATTTAACTAAATCTCTATTATGTTTTGGAACGTTGTTAGTAATAGGAATATTTTCGTCGGCTTTTTTAATGGAATATGGTTATATGCTATTAAGAAAAGTTGAACTTAATTTAAGTAAAAAATTGAGTAAGAAAATCTATGTTAAGACATTAGATTTACCAGCAGCAGCTCATGAAGAAAAAAGTAGCGGTGAACTACTTAATCGGATTACTGATGATACTGAAGTATTATCAAATACATTCAATCGAGTCTTGACTACTATAGTAAACTGTATTGGAAGTATATTTGTTCTAATATATATTTTCTTTAATTCAATAGTAATTGGTTTTGAAATATTAATTATTATGTTGTTAATTTTCTTTGTCCTAAAAAAATATAATCCCCAATTAAAAAAACTAAATGAAGAAATTCAGACAAATAATGATTCGTATACGTCAACTGTTAATGAATCAATGAAAGGGATTAGAGAGGTAAAAACATTAGGAATTAAAAATAATTTATTTACTCACATTGAGAAGTTAATATCAAACCTATTTAAAATTCGTGATAAACAAAACACGGTTGAAACAAAGTTTATCATTGTATCTGATATAATAAGAAACACTCTGGAAAGTCTTACCTTTATAATATGCGCTATTTTATTTTTCTATGGTCAAATCAGTTTAACTTTCTTTATAGCGATGACATATTATGTTTACCGTTATGCATGGATTGTTGATAATTTAACTGAAGTTAATAAATCATATCAAAAAATAATTGTTTCTATAAAAAGAATCAACGAAATCGTTGATAACAAATTATATAAAGACGAACAATTTGGTGAAGTTGTTTTAGATAATTGTATTGGAAATATTAAATTTAATGATGTATACTTTGGCTATAAAGATGAAGATTTAATTTTAAAAGACTTTAACTTAGAACTAGAACCGAATAAAAAAATAGCGATTGTAGGAAAGTCTGGTCAAGGGAAAAGTACAATATTTAATTTAATTACTAGAATTTTTGATGCTAATAAAGGAGAAATATTATTAGATAATATTAATATAAAGGAATTGACAGAAGAGACATTAAGAAAAAATGTTACCGTAGTTAGACAAGAACCATTTATTTTTAAAGGGACATTTAAAGAAAACTTCGAGATGTTAAAGGAGAGTGTAACTACAGAAGAAATAAGAAAATACACTAAATTAGCGTATTTAGATGATTATATTATGTCATTACCTGAACAATATGAAACCAAAATTGGTGAGGGCGGAGTTAATTTATCAGGCGGCCAAAAACAACGATTAGCAATTGCCAGAGGATTACTTAAAAATAGTAAAATTATTTTATTCGACGAAGCAACAAGTGCTTTAGATAATGAATCACAAGATTATATTAAAAAGGCTATTAATACTTTAGTAGAAAATCATACGATTATTATAATTGCACATCGCTTATCAACTATTATGGATGCCGATATTATATATTTAATTAATGATGGAAAAGTAGTTGCAGAGGGTACCCATAAGGAACTAATGGAAAACAGTAATGAATATAGTCATTTATATGAAATTGAAGATATTTAAAAAACGAAAGTATTGACAAAAACATAGTAATGTTATATAACCATTAATAACGGAGGTATATTATGGTAAGAGAAGTCAAACAGACAGAAGGTCAAAGAATGCTATCTGAACTTGAACGATTAAAAAAACTTAGAGTTGAACTAAATGATATCGTTGCTTTAGAAGTGCTTAGTGGTGTAAGTCACACACCGATTGCCAGGGCCTTAAGACAGATAGTTGATGTAAAGCCTCGCGGTTTTATGGGGATAGAAAAGCTAGACATTAGTCATTCTCTTGCTAGAACAATGTGTAATTTAGAGATTGGTGATGTTATAGATAGTAATCCAGAAAGTTTAAATGCTAGTAATTTATACAGAATAAAAGGAATATGGACACCTGAACAAGTTAGTAATCTTGTAAATAGTCCAGATAGTAACTATTTACAAAGCCCTTCCAAAAATTGTTATGTTGTAGGAATCGATCATTACTATGAAAATAATAAAGGAGAGTTATTCCAGTGGGGTGGTTCCCATATTGATGGTATTGGTGGATTGCCTAATTATATTGATTTCCACAGTCGTAAAATTTTATTTGCTCGAAATAAAAAAGAAGATAATAAATCTGTTCCGCTTCCAAAAATCGGTGATGATGTAACTGTTTATGATGAAAGACATGATGATCATTATATTGAAGTTGAAAACATCATCAGTGGACCAACTTTAGTACATAGACTTTTCAACAATTAAAAAAGCCTAACAATGTGTTAAGCTTTTTCTATGGCTTTTGAATTAAAAATTTAACTAAATCATCTGCTTTTTTATCACCGTATACTATTTCGTCAATTAAATCAATGATTGGCATTTCCACATTTTTCCCTTTAATTAATTGATGGATTGATTTTAAAGTATATAATCCTTCAATTGTGGTATTTTTAATATAGTCATCAATTTCTTCTTTGCTAGCTCCGCTACCAATTAGATGCCCAAATGAAAAGTTACGGCTTTTAGGACTAGTAGCAGTTAATAATAAATCACCAAAACCTGCAAATGATAGAATAGTACTTCCATCACCACCTAAGCCTTTGATTAAAGCTTTTATATCGTGAACAGCTTCAGTAATAAACATCGCTGAAGTAGATTCTGGCATTCCCATGCCATCTAAAATACCAGCTGCAATGGCAATGACATTTTTAGCCGCACCACATATTTCTGTTCCAATGATATCACTACAAACTCTCAATTTAAAATGTTCATTACAAAATGCGTCCATAATTAAATCAGTGGTTTCTTTGTCCCTACAAGCTAAAGTTAAACCAACAGGTACTTTATTAGCAACATCTATAGCAAATGACGGGCCAGATATAGCAGCTATATTATCGGTTCCAAGAATGTTTTCCACGATATCTGATACAAATAAACAACTATCTTGTTCAATACCTTTAGAAGCCACACATATTGGTTTATCCACAATATAACTTTTAGCTTCCGTTAAGACACCACTGACAAAAGCAGACGGAATAGCTACTAAAATAAAAGCTGCATCTTTAGCTGCTTCTTCTAAGCTAGATGTGATTCCAATTTTAGAATCTAGTTTTACTCCCGGTAATTTAGGACTTTCTCTAGTTTCGATCATCATATCAGCTTCTTTTTCGAACTTTGTCCATAAAATTGCTTCATGATTATTTTCATTAATTATTGTAGCTAAGGCGCTTCCATACGCGCCACTACCTAATATACAAACTTTCATACTATCACCATTAATAATTATAGCTTATCCTAGAAAGATAATCAAGTAATGAAAAAAACAGGAAATGTGATTATCTAAGTTTTGTCAAATTAAAATAAATGTGATATTATAGACATGACAAA
>CAZIDO010000003.1:0-32537 GCA_964538005.1 uncultured Muribaculaceae bacterium | reverse complement strand
AGACTACTGATATACTTTACAATAATCTTTGTATACTTTTTCAGCAGTCTCTCAATTTGAGCGACTTTTTTTTGAATTTTCTTTTAATAATGGTAAGAGAGTAATTGGTACTAAGATATACGGAAACTTATTTGAAATATTATTTATTGATTGTAATCATATGATTTGTATAGATAGTAGTCGTGTTTTAAAAATGAAAGAAGGATTTAAAGTTCCAAGTGCATTTAAAATGGAAAATTCAAGTAAAGATGTTGAAGAATATGGAAAAACGGAGTTGGTAGAAATGCTAGTGGACATGGGACGTTCTGGACTTTATGGAACAATTGAAGAATTTATTAAAGATTTTGATGATTTATTAGAAAAGGTATAGTTTGTCTTTAATAATAGTATTTTTCTTTGATATTATTAAATGGGATATCTGAACTTAAAACCATTGGACTACAAGATACTATATTAATATTATATTTATTTTGTAATACTATTTTTGAATTTTTAATAATGCTATTCCATTCCTTATTAGTATATTTTAATTCACCTAAGCTGCTGTTAGCTAAACTATAATAATCTGTATTATCGCCACGATAATATTTAAACCATAACATAATGAAATGGGATATATCTTCGGATAGCCTTTTTTGTTTATATGTTTTCTCATGTTCAAAGAAAACATATAACCTTTTCTCTCTGACACCTTCAATGTCTTTATCATTTTCAGGACATATTTTATTCACGTACATATTGCCACCTCGTCTGCATACGGAGAGTATGCTATTAATTATGATTATATAGTCATTATTTCTTTATGTCAAAGTGCATTCCATACATTTTGTATGGAATGAGGCGAAACTATGCCATTCGTATTGTATGCTTTACTAGAGGTGTTAAAATATGAAAATAGTGGCTAATGAATATGAAGAAAAAGAAGTAATGAAGATATTAAGAGAGTGGTCTGAGAAAAAACAAGAGGATTTCGGTAAGGAAATTGGTGTTAGCGGTATGACTATTCAAGGTTAGGAACGAGGTATTAGGCGATATACTTTTGAGACATTAATGAAAATTGCTAAAAAATATGGTTATAAAGTAACTATCGAAAAGAAATAATATAAAAAAGATTATAGGAAGACTATAAATTGGATTGACGATTTAACTTTTCAGGGTTAAAGTGTGTATAATAGCTTATCATTTTAGATAAAAAGTGATGGCTATTTTTTTATTCCCAAATTAGGGAATTTTGAACATTTTAGAAAGGAGGATATTAAAATGTCAAAGAACATGATAAAATGTAACATGAAAGGAGGGAAAAATGTCCTATAGGGAAATATTTAAAGTTATTTCAAAAGCATGGTCAACTGTTGATGACATAATGGCTATTGCAGGCTGTGGTAGAACGGAAGCTACAGCTATTAGAGAAACAGTAATTAAAATTATAAAGAAGGAAAATAAAGAAATTCCTTATTGTAAAAACGTGTAGTACCAACTAAACGAGTTATTGAATTACTGGATTTAGACGTAAATTATATTAAGGATATGGCATTAAAAGAGCAAGAACTAGAAAATGCCAAAAACATCATAGATTATGCCAGCATATCAAGATAAGAAATCCAAACATTGGTACTATCGTGTATATGCTACTGATAGTTTTGGCAATAGAAAACAATACCAAAATGGTGACTTTAGGACAAAAAGAGATGCTATTGAGGCAGAAAGAGATTTTGTAATAGCTACCAAAGATGGGTATTGTGATATTACATTTGGAAAACTGTGGGAAATTTATAAGGAACATATGGAAACGAAGTTAAAATATAATTCATTTAGAAGTGTTAAAAACTGTATTGAAATACATGCATTACCGTATTTTAAAGATTATGAGCTAAAAAAAATTACAGCTTCATTATATGTAAGATGGCAAAAACAACTAGATGATAAAGGCTATTGCTATAAATATAAAAGTGCAATTCATGGAGCAGTAAGAACAATGCTAAATTATGCAGTTAAATTTTACGGGCTTAAGGTTAATGTTGCTAGTCAAGTTGGTAATTTTTCTAAACGTGATGAAATACCAAAGGAATATAATATTTGGTCTTATGAAGAATTTAAGAAATTTATTAGTGTAATTGATAATGATATGTATAAACTATTTTTTGAAGTTTTATATTTAATTGGTATAAGGCAGGGCGAGTGCTTGGCTCTTACTTGGAATGATTTACATGATAACTATTTACTTATAAATAAAACCCTAACAAGAAGGAAGGTTGATGGAAAAAATATGATTAATAGTCCTAAAACGGAAATGTCATATCGGAAAGTTAAACTTGATAGACATTTACTATCAAGACTATGCGAATATAAAGGAAAGTGCCATAAGTTTGTAGAATTTGATGACAGTTGGTATATATTTGGTTGTCTAAATCCATTAGCAACGACAACCGTGGCAAGAAAAAAAGATTACTACTGTAATCTAGCTGGTGTTAATAAAATAAAAATACACGACTTTAGACATAGCCATGTATCTTTATTATTATCAAAGGGTGTTCCTATAACTGTTATTGCGAAACGCATAGGACACTCTGATATTGAGCTAATACTCAATACATATTCACATATGCTACCAGGCGACGAGGATAAAGCTATTGCTGTCCTCGATGCTTTAGCATAAAAAATAATGAAATTGCCTTATAATCACGCAAGGGATTCTTAAGGACTAACTGAGTGCTAGTATAATTAAAGCCTTGTAAAACAAGGCTTAATTAACAAATTTGGTGGAGAATAAGGGATTCGAACCCTTGACCCCCTGCGTGCAAAGCAGGTACTCTAGCCAACTGAGCTAATTCCCCAAATTTGGATTGCTAATAAATTATAACATGGAATTTTCAAAAAATCAACAATTTTTCTGAAAAATCATGTAAACACTTAATTATATCCATTAAATTTCATAAATATTCCAGATAAATAGGTCGTCATACTTTTGGTTATTTCAAATCACGCATAAATTATAGTGGGTGGTAAAATAGAAAGAAGGAAGTATTTTGACAACAATTAAAGTGATAATATCAGTAATTGGTGGTGTACTAGGTCATTTCCTTGGCGGATTTGATATGTTATTAATGACGTTAATAACATTTACAATAATGGATTATTTGACCGGAATAATGAAAGCAATAGCAAACCACGAAGTATCTAGTGAAGTAGGATTTCGGGGTATATTTAAGAAAATATTAGTATTTTTCGTCGTTGGGATCGCTGTAAGCTTAGATAATGTCTTTGGAGCTACAGATCTCCGTTATTTAGCAATTGTTTTTTACATTGTTAATGAAGGCATATCAATAATAGAAAACGCGGTAGAACTAGGCTTACCAATTCCTGAACAAATAAAAACAGTACTCAATAATTTAAATAAAAAAGATACGGAAGAATAGAATGCTATTCTTCTTTTTTCACATAAAACTACTATAATATAATATGAGATTGTGCTATAATTTAGATAGGTGGTTTTTATGATTAAAACAGAAAGTTTAAAAAAATATTATGGAAAAGTTCGTGGAATCGAAGATGTTAATTTAGAAATTAATGAAGGTGAAATATATGGATTGCTAGGTCCTAATGGAGCTGGTAAAAGTACATTTATTAAATGTATTATGCAACTTATTAATAAGACATCAGGGAATATTTATATCGATAATGAAGAATTGAAAAGAAATCATGAAGAATATAAAAAGAAAATAGGTTATTTACCTAGCGAAGTGCATTTATATGATGATTTAAAAGTTAAAGATATGATAAAGTATTCTGCTAGTTTCTATAAAGAAAATTTAACTGAAAAAATAAATTATTTAAATAAAAAACTCCAAGTTCCAACAGATAAAAAAATAGAAGAATTATCATACGGTAATTTAAAAAAAGTTGGCATTGTTTTAGCGATGATGCATAGTCCAAAGATATTAATTTTGGATGAACCAACTAGTGGTTTGGATCCTTTAATAACTGAGCAGTTCTTTAACTTGCTTGAAGAGGAGAAAAAAAGGGGAACAACTATACTATTTTCAACCCATGTGCTCAGTGAAGTGAAAAAAGTATGTGACCGCATTGGAATTATTAAAGAAGGAAATTTAATAAAAGAATTAGATATTAATAATATTGCTGAAAACAATTTCAGTATTATTACAATTGGTGGTAGTGAATTTAAAAAATTGAAACTACCAATGAAAGATATTGTTATTAAGGAAGAAAGCAATAACGCTATTAAGTTTATTTATAAAGGAAATATTAACAATTTAATAAAAACATTATCTGAGGTAGAAATTGAACATTTAACGATTGAAGAACCAAGTATTGAAGATATCTTCATGAATTATTATAGATAGGAGATAAGTATGTTTAAAAGAGAATTAAAAATAAACTTTAAAAGCTTTCTAGTATGGGGATTATCAATATCTGCATTGTTGGTGTTAGTATTTTCTATTTATCCATCAATTACTCAAAATATGGAAATTGATAAATTTATGAAAGCTTTACCTGCAGAAATGTTGAAAAGTTTCAACTTTGATTTAGTAAGTATTTCAACCGTGTTTGGTTGGTATTCTAGTGAAGGATTTACCATTGTTTCTTTAATAGGCGCTTTATTTGCTGCTAGTTTAGGGGCATCAGTAATTTTAAAAGAAGAAAGCGATAAAACAATTGAATTTTTATATTCAAAACCAATAACTCGTAATAGAATATTAATCTCTAAATTATCAGTTGGTATTATTTATATAATTTTATTTAACTTATTGATTATGACCGTAACTGGTATTGGTTTTTATTTAAGTGATGATATGAATACAGCCCAATGGATTTTATTTAATCTCGCACCATTAGTAATTGAAATAGCTGTTTTCTTTATCTCAACATTTGTCGCAAGTTTCTTTAATAAAACTAGGAAAGCTATGGGAATTACCTTTGGAATAACCATGGGAACTTATGTTTTAAGTATGGTTGCTCGTATGGCTGAGAAAGTGGACTTCTTAAAATTCTTTAGTCCATTTGGATATGTAAATGCTGAAACAATAATTAAAGATAGTACATTAGATGGTTATTTCTTTATCTTATTTGTTATAATTTTTGCCTTTGCGGGCTTACTATTTAGTAGATATAATCGCAAAGAGTTAATTTGAGGAGGGCCTATGACACCAAAAGAAAATATATTAGAGTTCATTAAGTCTAGACCAAAGACAGTTGGAATCGTGGGTTATGGCTCAGGGATAAAACCACAGCGTGGTCAAGAGAATCGTAAACTACAGATTGATTTAATCGTTATTGTCAATGATTTAAAGAATTGGCATAAACAAAATATTAAAATGAATAAAAAAGATTATTCTTTTTCTAGCAGATTATTCTTTAAGTATGCTAAAGTAAATTGGTTAAAAGCCGGTGGAAAAATCTGTTATATGACATATCTTCCTTTTAACGGTTCAAAATATAAAATAGGTACTATTGAACTTGCAGATTTCTTGAATGATTTAAAAAGTTGGGAAACTTTCTATATGGCTGGAAGAATGCAAAAACCAATTTTAATTGCTCAAGCAACTGAAGAGGTTGAACAGGCTATTGAATATAATCGTTATGCTGCTTTAAGTACAACTCAATTATTAATCGGTGAAAACAAAATTGATAAATTAGAATTTTATATGACTTTAGCGGGCCTTTCTTATATTGGTGATACACGTATGGGTATTGCTGAAAATCCGGATAAAGTTAAAAATATTGTTGAAGGCAGTTTGGAAAGTTACGAAGAACTATATGGGGCTAAATTGAAAGCTGAAGGAAATAATTTTATATTAGATAATAATATAAATATTGAAACCTTACCAGACGATTTAAATGAATTTTTACAACAAAAAGATGCTAATATACCCAATTTAATAAGTGAATTTTTAACCACTAAAAATAAAAGCCAAAGTACATCGCAAACGATTAAAGGACTTTTTACAACTGGACCAATAAAATCAATTAAATATGTATATGAAAAATTAAAACGTAAGAAGAAGAAATAAGTAGTACAGGGGGGGAAATATGGAAAATATCCAAATACTTAGGAGCTTGAAAGATCAATTGCCTCCTATTTTAGATATAATTGGATACGGTTCGGGTATGTATCAACAATTAGGATATACTGACAATGACAAACCAGAAAAAGATGTTATAATTACCGTTGACAATTTTAATGAATGGTTGGAAGCGAATTTAAAGAAAAATCCAGAACACTATAGTTTAGATAAAAATGGGAAACCAATCTTTAAGAGAACAAGAAATAAATCATATTATGACAAAATTGGTTGTTTAAAGTTTTCGTATAATCAAGACCAAATAAAAATGATGATAATTGAACAGGATGCTTTAAAAAAAGATTTAGATACATGGCGCTATTTCGGGATGGCGGGTCGTTTAACTAAACCAGTAATTTTAGACGAGGCCACTCCGGAAATAGTGAAAAGAATAGAAAAAAATCGTCAGGATATTTTAACAGCAATTTTTTTATTAAAAAGACAAGATACTTTTACACCAATTGAATTATATCAAGCAATTGCTAGCATATCTTATTTTGGTGATTTCAGAATGATTGGACCTTTTGAAAAAAAATCTAAACCACAAGACATTGTAGGTGGGGCATATGTTGATTTTGAAAAAATATATGGTCAAAGTGAAATGTTTACCAGAGAAGGTGAAACTATTATAAATCCTCATCCAATAGATAGAACTAGCACCTTACCAACAGGACTTAGAAATGCTCTCATGCCAGCTACAATGTTTAATGATATGCATTTGAACGATGCAAGTTTAGCGGTAGCAAGCAAAACAGTACGAAATTATTTCTATACAACAAACTTGAGAAATACTCCTTTTTTCGCACTTAGCAGTGCGCGCACATTAGGAATAACTAAAGCTGCTTCACATGCCTCAGAAAAACATCAAAAATGTTTGAGTAAATCAATTTTGACATAAAGCTACATATTTGTTATAATCAAAGACATAGTTAGGTGATGAAAATGAAAATTAAATCTGTAGATTTAACTATTTCGGCTGTACGTCGAAGCCAATACCCAACCGATGATAAACCAGAATATTTATTAATCGGTAGATCAAATGTTGGTAAAAGTAGTTTTATTAATACATTAATTAATCGTAAAAATTATGCAAGAACCTCAGGTAGACCTGGTAAAACCCAGACCATTAACTTTTATAACGTTAGTGATGAGTTTTATTTGGTTGATGCTCCTGGTTATGGTTATGCACAAACTAGTAAAGCCAAACGTAAGAAATTTGGTTTAATGATTGAAGATTATATTGTTAATCGTGATAATTTAAAACAAGTGTTTTTACTAATTGACTTTAGACATCGTCCATCTAATGATGATATTATGATGTATAATTATTTGAAATATTATAAAAAGCCTGTAACAATTGTTGCAACCAAAACTGATAAAATAGGAATTACTATGCAACAAAAGCAAAGAAATACTATTTTAGATGATTTGGACTTAGTTGTCGGAGATGACTTTGTAATGTTTTCCAATGTTACTAAAGTTGGTAAGGAAGAAATCCTTAAAAAAATCGAAATTACTTCATAACATAGTCGCACATTATAGGCCATTTCATACACTATTTTAGGTGATAAAATGAAGCTGATAATGATTGATGACATGATTATTTTATATCTTAATAGACTGTATATAGAGAGCCTAGATTTTACAGATAAAATCAGTGTAGAAAAGTATTTAAAACAACTTTTAAACAAGTTGAAAAATAAATATGATTTAGAGTTTGACGGCTACTATGATATGACCTTATATGTTGATATAAATTATGGCGTAATTATTGAAGTGAAAAAAGAAGAATTAGAATACTTAGATTACTTTAGTAATCAAATAGAATTGAACACAAAAGTAGTCGAAGGTTCTTTTTTATATGAAGTTTCTCTAATAAATGATTATTTATTAAAAAAAGTAATTGTCTATAAGTTAGATGACAAAATATATTTAAGAGTAAAAAAAGACCTTTCTAATATAGAAATGGCTTTGTTACTAGAAACAGCACAAATTGTTTATGGAAAACAAGCTGAAAAAATAATAAGAAATGCGAAAGTTTTGAGGTGATGATATGCGCAAACCCGTAGTGGCCTTAGTTGGTCGACCAAACGTCGGTAAAAGTACAATCTTTAACCGTATGGTTGGTAGTAAAGTAGCAATTATTGAAGATACTCCAGGGGTAACTAGAGACCGTATCTATGGAACTGTTAATTATATGGATTACAGTTTTCATTTGATTGATACTGGTGGTATTGATATAACAGAAAATAAATTTAATGATGAAATTAAGGGTCAAGCTGAACTAGCAATTGATGAAGCTGATGTTGTTGTTTTTGTCGTTGATGGTAAAGAAGGATTAACTTCTAACGACCGTGTTGTTAGGGATATATTACTGCGTAGTGGTAAAAATGTAATAGTAGCTATTAATAAAGCTGATTCAAAACTTTTTAAAGAACATCAATATGATTTCTATGAACTAGGATTTGAAGAATATCAAGAAATAAGTGGTGAACAAAACTTTGGTATTTATGATTTATTAGACAAAATTACAAAAGATTTTAAAGAAATACCAGAGGAATACGATGAAAAGGTTATTAAATTTTCTATTATTGGTCGGCCAAATGTTGGTAAAAGTAGTTTAGTTAATGCAATACTTAATGAAGAAAGAGTTATTGTTAGTGAAGCAGCAGGAACTACTAGAGACGCGATTGATACACCATTTACTTATCATAATGAAGATTTTGTCGTTATTGATACTGCTGGAATGCGTAAAAGAGGGAAAATATATGAGACTGTAGAAAAATATAGTTTACTTCGTTCTTTAAAAGCGATTGATAGATCGGATGTATGTGTGATTGTAATCAATGCTGAAGAAGGTATTATCGAACATGATAAACATATTGCAGGATATGCAATTGAAGCTGGTAAATCAGTTATTTTAGCGGTTAATAAATGGGATTTAATTGAAGATAAGGACAAGCAGATGAAGGAGTTTACTAAATTAATTAGAGCTAACTTTCAATTTATGCCGTACGCTCCAATCGTATTTTTATCTGCATTAACTAAAAAAAGAATTCATACGTTAATGCCACAAATAATAAAGGTAAATGAAAATGCTCACCGTGAAATTAAAACAAGTTTACTTAATAATGTTATTACGGATGCATATTCACTTAATTTACCACCTACTTACAAAAGTAAAAGATTGAAAATTTATTTTTCCGTTCAAGTTTCTAATTGTCCGCCAACTTTTAATATTCAAGTTAATAGTAAAGGACTTATTCATTTTTCATATGAACGTTATTTAGAAAATAAAATAAGAGAGTCATTTGATTTTGAAGGAACACCAATAGTTTTACAATTTAAAAATAAAGGTGAAGAAAAAGACTTATAGAAAAGTCTTTTTTAGCTGTAATTAAATATTCGTTCTAAATAAGTGAAAATCTTTTTATGAAATGGATAGTAAAAGTGAATGAAGTGGTTTGGTGTAATTGATTTTATTAATTCGGGTGTTTTAATTGATTCTTTTTTTGGCAAATACATTGTACCATTAAAAACGTATTCATCACTATCAGATGTATAATAGCCAGGCAAGGTTTCATTATATTACCATCCATATTGTAAAATAGTCTTTTTAAAAACGGAAATTTTGTTAGATGAAATAGTTATAAATGGTTTTTCACTTTCTAATTTTTCCATAATTTTTTGAATTAATTCATTCAGACTATATGTTTTCATAGTTTCACCTCTTGAAAAATTATTATAACTGAATTACAGATGAAGGTCAATAAAAATCACCCTATTATTTAGTCTTTAAAATCATATTTCTATAATTAATTTTAAAACCCATTTTTTCATATAAATGAATAGCTTCGTTATTTCCATATACATCGAGTTCTAAATCACGATTCATTGATTTTGCCATTGTAATTAATAAATTAATAACCTCCGTTCCTATTCCTTGGTTACGGTATTCATCATCAATATAAAGTCGATTAATATATAGGGTTTGAGACTTTAGTATTATATCTTCATTAAGTTTAAGACCAACAAAACCTACCATTGTCTGATCCCTCATAATTTTAAAATAAAATTCATTTTCTTCAAATACAATTTTGGTATTTAAATCGCATTGGTATAATAAATCAACGGTATTATGATGCTTCCATATCTTTTTAATCCAATCAATAAAAAATTCATTTTCTTCCTTGATTAATTGTATCATTTGAAAACCTTCTTTCCATAATTTTCTTCTATTATTAACTATTATAAAGTATCTATAAATAAAAGTAAATTATAAATATGTAATAACCCATTTTTCATATAAACATATACTAATGTAGGAGGTAGGGAAAGTGAGATTTTCAGATAATTTTTTTGATAGAGTCCAAAAGAAAACAAATGTGGGAAAAGATACGATTCTTGATTTAGCAGGTAAACTTCAACAAGGTGATTTAAAAAATGAAACTACTTTAAGAGAGGTTATTCAAGAGTTAGGAAAAATGACCGGGAAGTCAGTTCCTAAGGATAAAGAAGATAAAATCATTGAAGCTGTTGTCAATGATAAAATACCACAAGATATTGATAAATTAATTTAACTATCGTTTGATAGTTTTTTTGACTTTTATTGTGGGAAAATCTAGAAATCAAAAATTTTAAATAGATTATAAAACCAATACTAGTACGACAAAACAAGCAAATAATTTTCTCCTACATATCAGATAGTAGGAGGGATAAAATGAATATCACCCCGAAAAGAAGGAAACATAGAGATAATCCCTATACCATTAATTATCATGAAAATAAATATTTTGTAGAGTTTATTGATGGTAGAGGAATTAAATGTACTGTTGAGGTAAAAAAAGAAATATATAATGTTTTTAATGTCTTTGAATTAGAAGATAAGTCAGCAATGAATAAATATGAGCGCCATATCGAACACATCAATAATAATGTTGATAATAAAGAAAATCGTTCCAATTTGGAAGAAGAAGTGGTAAAAAAAATAGTAAAAGAAGAATTGGAAAAAGCAATAGATCTTTTACCCATTATCCAAAAGGAAAGAATAAAAATGTATTATTTTGAAAATATGACTTTAAAAGAAATTGCCAAAATTGATGGTTGTACACCTAGAGCTGTAAAATTTAGTATAGATATTGGTTTGAAGAAATTAAAAAAATTATTAACACATAAAATTGAAACTACAAAAAACGTGTTTTAGTGAGGAATATAGTGAAAGGGAAAAATCTCTTTCGTTATATTCTTCTTTTTTGAAGGATTAATAATTTAAAAGAAAGGTTGTGAAAACAATGAATATAGAAAATAATAATGAATTTACTTTAGATGATATTTATTTTAAAGATGCGTTTACTAAAACTGAAGATAAACTTAATTTAGAGGTTAACAATGCAAGTGTTGATTGTATTACTTCAAATAATAATAAATTTAGTTTAGATAGTGAAGGTAATTTGATTGTAAATAGTATTACATCTAAAATTCAAACAAATGTAGCAGGTGAAGTTATTTTAGAAAATAATTTACCAATAATAAAAATAAACAATTTAGATGCTTTAAATGAAGGAGGAGTATATGAATTTATTGCTATAGGATATACAAATTCAACTATAGCTACAGATATAAAAATAAAAATAAACGACCAAACAACTGGATACCATCATAGTTACATAAATGCCAGTGGAAATATATATGGAAACGGTACTTTAACTTCAAGATTCAATTATGTTCAAAGCGGTGATGATATAAGTGAATTTTTGCAGACTAATGGACCAAACAATGAATTTCCAGTAATTGCCGAAGGACGATTATATATATCTGAAAACCCTAACGGAGAGAAAAAAGTGAATTATACTTTAAAATTTTATCGAACGGTTGGTGGAGGACAGTCAATATGGTTTGGTGGTGGTGTATTTGCCCAAACTTTTGATAATATTAATTCAATAAGTTTATCACTAGATGATAGCCAAATACAGTTTGCTAAGGGATCAAGACTTACAGTATTTAATCCACTAAAAGGCGCTAAAGGTGACCAGGGAATAAAAGGTGATATTGGGCCAGCCAACAATTTAATTATTGGAACTGTTTCTCATGGTGATGAAGCGAGTGCAACGATTACCGGTGATAGTCCGAGTCAAGTATTAAATTTGGTATTACCAAAAGGTGAAAAAGGTGATGCCGGTGGAACGATGACAGTTGCCGATGTCCAAAACTTAATAAATGAAAAACTAGGAACGATATATCCAATAGGCAGTATTTATATGTCAGTTGATAATACAAATCCAACAGTTTTATTTGGTGGAACCTGGGAACAAATTAAAGACAGATTTTTATTAGGTGCTGGAGGGACATATGCAAATGGTACAACTGGTGGAAGTGCTGAATTACAAACGCATGCGCACACTATTCCAGCATTAAGTGGTACTGCCCAAAATAGTGGGGATCATAGTCATATTACATCAAGGAGAACATCTACTTATGGTTCTGGAGTTCAAGTAAATTGGAGATGCATTACCGCACCAGGATCAGCCAATGGTGATTATAGTCAAATGAGTTACACTGAAAACAGTGGTGACCATAGCCATAGTATAACTACTAATGCTAGCACTTCCGGAACTACAGGAACTGGGGCCGCTGGTAATATGCCGCCATATTTAGTTGTTTATATGTGGAAAAGAGTGTTATAAATGAAAGAAATAGAACTGTTAGATAAAAGGGGTAAAAAAGAAAAACATTTTCTCCAAGAAAATGGTACTATTATAGCTAAAATGTATTCCGACGATATTCATTTTATAAAAGATGGAAAATATGAGGAAATTGATAATACATTAATTAAACAAAATAATTATTACATTAATAAGAATAATTCATACAAAACTTATTTTAAAGAAAATAGTGCAGGAACTTTAATGAAATTTGAGATTGATAACCACTATTTAAGCATTGAATTAGTTGATGGAAATAGGGTGCCTATAAATTTAACAGAAACATCTTCAAAATTTGTTTCAAAAATTAAATATGAAAATGTTTTTGAAAATATCGATTTAGAATATAAAATACTTTCTACTAAAATAAAAGAAAGTTTCATTTTAAAAGATAGGGGTAATATAGGCGAATTAAGTTTTGTATTAAAAACTGATTTAGATTTAGAACTTGGAAATAAAAACATAGTTGTTTTAAAAAACAATCAAATTTTATTTACTTTAGATGGGCCTTATATGATTGATGCTAATAATAAAACAAATAATAACATTAATTATAAATTAACAAAGATGAAAGATTACTATAAACTTGATCTGGTTTTAGATGCAGAATGGTTAAAAGATAGTAATACTTTATATCCTGTAATTATCGATCCAACTATTTCAACTGATACTAAAAACAATGTGTATGATACTTATATTTATCCATGGGACACAAATGTTGATAGAAATAGTCAAGATATTTTAAAGGCCGGAGTAGAGAAAGTAAATGGCAATGATGTTATAAATAGAACCCTTTTAAAGTTTGAACTTCCGACCATAGGAACAGGTAGTCAAATCTATGAAGCTAACATTAATTTAGTTGATTATACATTGATGCCACGAACAGATAGTATAAAGTTGGTTGATGTACATCGATTAACTACTGATTTTACAGAAACCGGAGCCAATTGGTCTAATATGAATGACAAATATGATGCGAGAATTGAGGCGGCATTTTGGTGTTCCAGAAGTTATGAGGAATATACTTGGGAAGGTAATGTTATTACAACCCATATTATCCCTTCATACTCTAGAGGGAATATAACATCATTAGTTAAAAAATGGTATACAGGAACTCCTAATAATGGCATAATGATAAAATCTCATAAAGAAGTATATGATCAAAACATGCTTCCAGCATTTTATTCTAAAAATAATACAATTACTGGTGACAGTCCTCACCCAAGATTACAAATAGTTTATCGTAACCAAAATGGATTAGAAAGTTATATGAACTATCAATCACAATCATTTAATAATGGTACGGTTTATGAAAATACATATAATGGAAATCTTATTGCTGCATTTGGACTAGGTTCAACTATAGGTGGTAAAATGCCAGCTAATTTAAGCTTATATTATAATACCAATGATGTGGTTTTAAATAATGATAATGGAATAGGAATTGGTTATAAATTTAATTTATGGCAAACTATAAAGCCTGAAACTATAGGTACTACCAATTATCTTCAATATTTCGATGAAGATGGAACATTACATTATTTTTACGAAGAAAATGGTATTTACCAAGATGAAGACAATTTAAATATGGAGATTGAAGTAAATTCAGATTACTATATTTTAAAAGATAAATATGGCAATAATATGAAATTTAGCAAAAGAAATAATATAGGTTATTTATCTGAAATAAAAGATATAAAAGGTAATTTTATTACAATTAATTATAATTCTAATAACTTGATTGGGGAAATAATTGACGCTAATAATCAAAAAATAAATATAACATATGAAACAGATAAAATTTCAATTATCAGTCCAGATAAAACAGTAACTTTAAATTATACTAATGGCAAAATTAATAGTATTTTAAATTTAGAGGGATATACTTATTTTACTTACAATGAAAGTAATTTAATAAATAAAATAACTGATATTGATGGCACCAGTATGAATTACGAATATTATGAACAAAAACCATATAAAATAAAGAAAGTAACAGAATATGGAATAAATAATCAAAATGGAGCTTATTTTACAATTGAATATGGCAATAAATCCACAACAATTATTGATAACAAAAATAGAGCTACAGTAATTAGTTTCAATGAAGAAGGTAATCCTGTGTGCACTAGTAATTTAAAAGATAAAAATAATATTTCTAATGCTTATGGAACAGTCCATAGATATGGTGAATACGATGAATACAAAAATAAATTAATATCAAATAAAATACCAGTTAAATATGTTAATAATTTACTGAAAAACATTAGTTTTGAAACAGATAATATTTATTTTCAACCTACCGACGGTGTGGAATTGAGTATATCAGAGGAATGCGCTAATAGCGGACTAAAAAGTTTAAAAATGGTTCGTACTGAAGCTGAAAAAGAAGTTATCCAAAATGTAAGTGTTAAAAAAGGCAATTACTATACTTTTAGTGCATTTATTAAAAACAATAATAGTGTAAGAATTGGTCTTTCATATTTAGATGCTGATAATAAAATAGTTGAAGAAAAAGGTAAGTGGGTACCAATTAATGATGGGTTTAATAGAACTGACGTTACAATTTACTATCCTCTTGATTCAGTTAGTGATTTATCATTAAAAATATATTTTACAAGTAGTGGAACATCATATATGGATGATATTCAGTTAGAACAGGGAGAAGTTGTCAATCATTTTAATTATTTAGAAAATTCTGATTTTAAAAATGGTTTAGGTGACTGGGAATATGGTAGTTCTGATAATGATTCAACACGTCACGAAGTAGTTACTTTAGAAGATGGTAACAAAGCTTTAAAAATAAAAATGGATCCAGAATATGATACATATATGTCAAAAGAATTTAATATTGGTGGAGAAAAAGATGATGAATATCAAATATCATTCTGGTATAAAAATAAGGGGATTTCAGCAGATGGTTTAGGAGCAATTAATGGTAGTGCAGTATGGCTTCAAATCTTTTACAATGATCCAGATGATTGGCATACCCAACACGGTGTACCAATAACTTATTTAAATCCAAGTGAGGAAGAATGGCAATATTTTTCAGCATCATATACCACAGAAGCGGGTTATAATAAATTCAAGATTTATCTCAATCAGGAAGGTGATGCAAATGAATTATATATAACTAATTTATCTTTGTTTAAAAGTGTAAGTTCAAGTGGCTACGATTATGATACTAAAGGTAATTTAAAAACTGTAGTTGGTACTAATAAGGAAGTTAGTTCTTTTGAATACAACAAAAATAATCAGCTAATAAATTCAACTAATCCAAAAGGTAAAAAATTAATGTATGAATATGACAATAATGTTCCTGACAGATTAATTAATAGTATCTCAGAAATGGGTATTTGTAGTGAAATAAAATATGATATAAATAATAATCCAGTCGTAACTAGAGTAAACAAAAAAGGTATTAATGGCGAAATAACTGAAGGATTATATAAAATAAGAGCAAAGGGAACCAATTTATATTTAAGGAATATTATGAACTCTATAAAATTAAAAGAAGAATGCAGTCATCATGATTTATGGAAGCTAGAAAAAATAGATGAGTATTATAAAATAAGTCACTCACTTGTTCCTGATAAATACTTTACTATTTATAATGATGAATTACTATTAACCGTATTTAATGGCGATAATTCATTATTTACTTTAATTAAAAATAAGAATGGTAGTTATTCATTAGCCGTAAAAAAAGATAATAAATATGTAAAAGTAGAAGATAAAAATTTAATTGGTGAGTTCTTTGTTGATGAAGACTCTAGTTTTGAATTTTTCTTTGAAACCAACAATGAGAAAGAATTCATTGAAACGTATACGAAATATACCGAAGATGGAAAATTTATTAAAAGTGTTACAGATAGTAATCTCAATGAAACCACTTATGATATAGATTTAATTACAGGAATAACTAAATCAGTTACTAATGCTAAAAATCAAACAACTAATTATGAGTATGATAGCAAAAGAAGACCTATATCAATTAAAAATGGAAATAGAGAAGTAGAATATAATTATAATGATAATAATCTATTAAGTAAAATTACCCAAGAAACAAGAGATTATAATTTTATATATGATGAATTTTTAAATACGAAATCAATTAAAATTGGTGATGATATATCACTTATTACTAATAACTATGAGGGAGGTAATGGTAATTTATTAACAACCATATATGGGAATAATCAAACAATTAATTTTGAATATGACGAATTTGATAGAGTAAAAACTATTAATAAAATGGATAACACTTATAATTTTAAATATGGAAATAATGGGGATTTATTAAAAGTAATATCAAACGATGATGTTTATAATTATAAATATGATCTTGGAAAAAGATTAATTGAATATAGAAGTAATGAGTTTGGAATTAAATATAAATATGATATAAATAGTAATATAACAGACATTGAATATGATGGACCTATCTTTTCAAAAGAAGTAAAAAAAATATATGATGAAGATGATGCTCTTACTAAAATGATTTTTGATTCAAATGAAGTTAATTATGCTTATGACAACCTAGGCAGAATAGAGTCAAGTAATATTGATAATAAAATTAAAACTAATTATGAGTATGTTACAAATGGTAGAAGAACATCTACTTTAGTTAAAAAGTTTACCATGAATGATGCTGAATTTTCATATAGATTTGATAAACTAAATAACATAACCCATATATATCATAATGGTATTTTAGAAAATAAGTATTATTATGATGAATACAATGAACTTATTAGTGAAGATAATTATTTAACTAATCAGACAGTTAAATATACTTATGACAATTTAGGTAATATACTTTTCAAAAAAATATTTGAGCTAGGTACTGATAATTTAATTGATCAGGATATATATGAATATAACAATTTAAAATGGAAAGACCAATTAACTAAATTTAATAATCAAGAAATAACTTATGATGAAATAGGTAACCCTCTAACAATTGGAGATGCTTCACTATCTTGGATAAATGGTAGGAAATTAAATTCATATTCAGATTCAAATTATATAATAAATTATAAATATGATAATAATGGTATTAGAACAAGTAAAGTTGTTAATGGTTTAAAAACTGTATACCTTTTAGAAGGGAATAAAATAATATTTGAAAATATTGGTAGTGCTGTGATATACTATATACATAATGATATAGATGATTTAATTGGATTTAAATATAATGAAAAGCTATATTATTATTTAAAAAACAACCAAGATGATATAATAGGACTACTAGATAGCAATTATAATTTGGTTGCCAAATACCAATATGATAGTTGGGGAAACATTATATCAATAAAAAATAAAGACAATAATGATATAATTGATGAAAAACATGTAGCGCATATAAATCCATTTAGATATAGAAGTTATTACTATGATAAAGAAACAAAATTATACTATTTAAATAGTAGATATTATAATCCAAAATGGGGAAGATTTATTAATGCTGATAATGTAATGATACAAAATAATTCATTAACAGGAAATAATTTATATGCATATGTAGATAATGATCCAATAAACAAGGTAGATTCAAGTGGACGTGGAGCCATATGGAATTGGATAAAAAAGACAACTAAAAAAGTTGTGAAAAAGGTTGCAAAAGTTGTAAAGAAAGTAGTTAACGCAGTAAAAAGTGTTGTTAATATTGGGAAAAAAACTGCTACCAAAGTCGGAAGCATTATTAACAAAAATAATTATGTTGCTAGTTATGGATATGGTACTGGTATATCCAACCCCAAAATACCTTTTAGTGCATACAACGATATAAGCACTGTTGAAACCGTGAATGGTACAAAGCAAATAGTTGAAAATTGCCTATCAGTAACCATTGGTCCATTTGTACTAACTCATAATTATGATCATCCATATCCTTTCACTACTAACGACCAACATATTAGTATTAATGAAATAGAACAATTTAATTGTCCTGAGTCAAAACATAGTAATAGTATAGCTTTTTCTATTAAAAACATTTTTTCAATCGAGGCGTCAAATGAAGAAATATTTATTGGAATTGATTATGACTTTCACTACTTTGCCGGTGGGCATGTGAAATTTGGATATAATGTTCCTCGGTAAAGCCTTTATAATAAATTAATATTGAACAGGAGAATCGTTATATGAAAAATATAAATAAAGTGTATGTAAAATTTAGTTTAATAAAATTTTCTCAAATATTTTTAGCATTTTTATTTTTGATACTTGTTTTCCAACTCAAGTTATCTTTATTTTCCTTAGCATTACAAGTTGTTATTTTTATTATGTCAATAGTAATTATTAGTGAACTATTAAAGTGGATATTACCAAGTTATAGATTTTTAAAATTAAATAACAAGAAATTGATTAATGACGAATTAGACAATGTTCTTTATAAAAACGGTTTCAATATTTTAACTGATAATTATATTGTAAATATCTATAATTTAGAATTTATTAAAAATGATGATATATTGTTAATTTATAAAAAGGCAAAATTGATGGTTAGAAATGGTACTGGTGATTTCATACATCAAATAGGAATTATAACTAAAACTAAAAAATATAAATTGATAAGTAATTGGCTGACAGATTCAAAAAAACCACTTGACCTTTCAGTGAGTAAAAATAACTTATATGAAAAGATAGTGGAACAGATGCCAAATGTTTTAAAAGGTCTGACAAATGAAAATAGAAAATTTTTATTTGAAAAGTATGGAATAAGAACAAATTATTTTATACCATAACATGATTATTAAATAGTAGATATTTTAAACATTAATTATTGGATGATAGAATGAAAAAAATAAAAAAACTATAATAATTGCTGGGACTGGAACTCTTATTATAACGATAGGGATATATTTATTTTTTTGGATAATAGCGTTTTCGTTTATAAAAGATAACTATAAATATGCGTACTATAATGGAGAAGTATATGAAGAAGCATTGTATTGGCATCCTGTGGGAAAAATTATAAAAACAGATAAAGCTTATGCAGATAGTTCCCCCATTGATTTAGAAACTGTTTCATATCAAAGAACAAATACTAAAATAGCAATTTATGAAAACGATTCAGCAGTAAACTTTATACAAATTAATTATAATTCATTATCTGATAAACATTTTCTAATGAAAAAGGGTATCCAATTACCAAATATATATGGAAAAAACACAACAATAGTTTTAGAAAATAAATAAAATAAAAATATAAAAATAACAGATAAACAAATAACAAATCAATTTAAAAGTTTGTTAAGAGATAGCACTGATTGTGAACAACAGATAAGAGAAGAATTCAGAAATGAGGAAATTATAGTAAATATTTATTTTGACAATTATCCGATATATAAAACTGTCGGGAGAATAAATATAAGTTTATCTGGAAAAGTTATAGTATATCCGCATCAAAATACAGATTCTATCATTCAATGTTCATATTTTGTCTTACCAGCTAATATTTCTAGTTATATAGTAAGACTTATTAATAAAAATTAAGCGAGGTAAAATTATGAATATATTAAGGCGTATAGTTGCATTTTTAATAGATTTTTTCATTATAATGTTTGTAAGTTCATTTTTAAGTACATTAATATTTTTAATATTTTTGATTTTTACTGAACAAAAAAGTGAATTACTTATTTTAAGTAGTTATATTCTAATAGGTTATATCTTACTTCTAACAAAAGATTTAATATTTAAAAATGCAAGTATTGGTAAAAAAATATTAAGGATACAAATCCTAACTGATAATAATGAAATGCCTAAAAAAACAATTATAGTATTTAGAAATGTTTTAATATTTTTGTGGCCTATAAGTACCGCTTTATTAATAATTTGCAACAAAAAAATAGAAGATTTCATTTTTAAAACAAAAGTTGTTGATACGGTAATTCCACTTGAAAGTCAAATTAAAGTTGACAATTCAAATGAAAAACAAGGATTAAATCAAAAGGAAAAGCCAATTATTGAAACAAAAGACATAATAAAAACACCAACAAAAAATAAAAATCTTCAAACGGTTATAATAAGTTTAATATTATATTTAGTTGCATTCACTTATTTAGTAATTGCAGTTGATAGTTTAGACAACAATTTATGGATGCTAATATTTATAATTATGTTAATATTAATAAGCACATATTTGATTCATCATTTTATTATTGCACCTAAAAATAAAAAAAAGCTCTTAATATGGGTAGCTGTAATTATTACAATTATATTGATAATATTCACATTAGTAACCAAGGACCCAAATACTTTACCTAAAACAATTTTAAATGAGCGAGAGTTTAATTCAAATAATATAAGTGCTTTAAAAGTTACTGTTGATGATAGCTTTATAAATATAAAAGAGTCTGACAATGACAAAATAAAAGTGATTGTATATGGTAAAAAAACAGAATTTAGCGCTAGTTATATTCGCAATAATACTTTAATAGTTACTAAAAGCACTGACAACATTTTACCTACTTATTATGATGGTATTGATATTTATTTACCAGATAGATTACTAAAGGCCCTTTATATTCAAACGAGTTATGGAAATATCGATATTGATAAAGTAAATTACCAATTAATTATATCAACTGATATGGGAGATATTAATATAAAAGAAATAAATGGAATTGGTAATTCAGTGATAAAAAGCGAAGACGGAAACATAAATGTTGGAAAAATAAATAATATCTATATAGATGCGTATACCAAAGATGGTAATAGTAAAATTGAAAATAATAATAGATTCGCTAAAAGCAAATTAACCATAAAAACAGGTACTGGCAATATAAAAGTAAAATAAATATAAAAGGGTCATTAAATTTAATGATTCTTTTATTGTGGAAAAAGATAAAAATGATGGTTTGACATATAATTATATGTGTGTATAATATTTTCAAAGGGAGTGGTACTATGTTATCTTTACAAAAAAATGATTCACCATTTGATTTTAACTTAATTTCTCATCGTGGCTTAATACATGGATATTCTGGTAAGTCACTAACTGAAAACTTAGGATTGTTAAGCAGTTCATTAGATAGACTAAAATTAGCTGAAGACCGTTTTAATACTGCTAGGTCGGTTGGAAACACTACACAATTATGGAAAAGTTATCAAAATGCTTTATTTGATTATAATTTAGTTAAGGATATTGATACCGTTGAACTTGATTTTAGAACAACTAAAGATAACCAATGGATATGCTCACATGGAATGTTTTGTGGGGGCAGATTAATTAAACATCAAACTTTAAATGAACTACAAAGCAAAGGACTATTAACTTTAGATGATATTATCAGTATGTTTGCATTTCGAAAAAACTTAATAGTTGATATTAAAAGTACTTTGGCCAACAACGAATGTAATCCAGCCGCGTTAGAAAGTTTAATTACTTCACTTAATAATTCACCTACAGCAATTATGGCTCAAAGTTTTGATGAATTACTAGTAAGAAGTTTAATTAATTTACGTAATTCAGGACATTTAGATTCTAGTACACAACTGGGTTTAGTACTAAGTCGAATGAATACTAAAAAATTTAAAGATGCAAATGGATTCTTTACCATAGAAGAAAATGACGCTATGGACTTTGCTTCTATATCTTCAGAAATGTGGGAAAATACGTCAGTAGGCAATGATTATGCATTATATCGTAAGCAATTTTGTAACGCTAAATTATATGCTTGGACATGGTCGCCACCACATTTAGAAAGTAGAGAACGAATTACAAATTTTGCTGATAAAGGCGCTGACGGAGTTATTACTAATAACCCAGTTAAAGTTAAACAATATTTAGAAAATCATTAATTTTTAATGATTTTTTTCATATAAGCTTTTTAGATTACATATATTTAAGTAAATTATGGAAAGTAGGGATTAAATGGAAAAAATTGATATCATAAAAAGTATAACAGAAAGAACAGGTGGGGACATATATTTAGGAGTAGTAGGTGCGGTTAGAACGGGTAAATCAACATTCATAAAACGCTTTATTGAAAACCTAGTTGTTCCTAATATAGAAGACGAATATGAAAGAAAAAGAACCTTAGATGAAATACCTCAGTCAGCACAAGGTAAAACAATCATGACAACTGAACCAAAATTTGTTCCAAGTAACGCAGCTAAAATCAAAATAGATGACTTTAGTGCTGATGTTAGATTAGTTGATTGTGTAGGATACATTATCAATGGCGCTAGAGGATATGAAGATGAGAATGGGCCAAGAATGGTTAGAACACCTTGGTATGAAGAAGAAATACCATTCGTTGAAGCCGCTGAAATTGGTACTGAAAAAGTAATTAAAGACCATTCAAGTATTGGAGTACTAATAACTTCAGATGGTTCAATTGGAGAATTTTCAAGAAGTGATTATTTAGAAGCTGAAGAAAGAATAGTAGGTGAGTTAACCGAAATAGGTAAACCATTTATTGTTATTTTAAATTCAACTCATCCAATGTTACCTGAAACAGAAGGCTTAGCAGAAGATTTAAGAGATAATTATAATGTTCCAGTAGTACCAATGAATATTGACAACATGAGTGAAAGAGATGCTTATGGTATTTTAAGAGAAGCATTATACGAATTCCCAGTTGTTAGAATAAATGTCGAAATGCCTGATTGGGTAGCGTGTTTATCGCCAAACAATTGGTTGAAAAAATCATACATGGATGCGATTAGAGAAAGTATTTATGAAATAGATAAATTAAGAGATATCGATAGTATAACAAGTCGTTTAGAAACTTGTGAAAATATAAGTAAAGCTTATTTATCAGAAGTTGATACATCAACAGGTGAAGTTAATGTAACTTTAAAAGCACCAAATGAACTTTATAATAGAGTATTAAAAGAAATAATTGGGGTAGATATTGAAAATAGATCACAACTATTAACATTATTCCAAGATTACAATGAAGCCAAACTAGAATATGATCAAATTAAAGGCGCTTTGAAAATGGTAAAAAGTACGGGATATGGGGTTGCCAGCCCAACTTTAGCTGATATGGCCTTAGATACACCAGAAGTAATTAAACAAGGTAGTAGATATGGAATTAAGTTAAAAGCAGTCGCACCATCTATTCATATGATTAGAGTAGATGTTGAAAGTACTTTTGAGCCAATCATTGGGTCAGAAATTCAAAGCAAAGAACTTATTAATTACTTAATGAAAGATAAAGAAACAGATTCTTCAAACATTTGGAAAAGTGAAATATTTGGTCGTAGCTTAGATGTTATTGTTCAAGAAGGAATTCAAGCTAAATTATCATTAATGCCAGAAGGTGTTAGATACAAATTACAACAAACATTATCTAAATTAGTTAACAAAGGTTCTGGAAATCTATTTGCAATTGTTATTTAAAACATTATGAAAAACATAATGTTTTTTGTTGACAAAGAAAAAGTAAAGATTTACAATGTATGTGTAACCAGATCTTCTCTTGATCTGACCGATAAAAAGGTTACTAGGGAGGAGATGCGTATGGCTGATCAAATTAATAATGTTGGTAAAATTATTCATTTTGAATATGAGAAGAATGGAATGCCAACCGAACGATATTTTCAATTAATGCATGAACAAGATGAACTTCCTAGAAAAAGGGATATAGGAAATTTGACAATTGAAGCAGTTATTCCAGAAACTTTAACCTGGAGAACTTTAAAACATGTTAAAGCTGAAGAAAAAGAGAATATTGGACCATTTGAAACAACAATTTTAGGTATTTACTCTGAGGCAGAACTGATTGAGATGGAAGCTGCTAAAATCCAAGCTTTATATCAGAAAGCAAGCTGGGATGTTACTAGAGAACAAGTAGTAGAAACCTTAAGTAATCATGGGCAATATACAATTGCTAAGCCATGAAATAGGCTTTAGTTTTCAATTTCAGATAAAAAAACACCAATAAAGGTTATAATATAGTGACAAATTGATGAAAAAACAAGTAAAAGGGTAAAAAAAAGGTAAAATATATTGCTTTTTCCTTGTAAAAATGGTATTCTTTTATTGTAAGCAAAGATAGCTTAACAAATTTAAGGGAGGTATAAAACATGACTAAACAAAGCTTAGTTAACTACATTGCAGAAGAAACAGGATTTACAAAAGCAGATGCTACTAGAGCATTAGATGCTGTTATGAACGGAATAGTAGAAGGATTAAAAGAGGAAGGTAAAGTTACTTTAACTGGTTTCTGTACTTTTGCTGCTCAAAAGAAAGCTGCTAGACAAGGTCGTAACCCAAGAACAGGAGCTCCTGTTACAATCCCTGCCAGAACTGCAGTATCAATTAAAGCTGGCGCTAAATTAAAAGACGCTTTGAACTAAGGGCTTATTTTAGCCTTTTTTTCTTGGACAATTGGAGATGGTAAAATGTATAATTCAGCCATAAAAGTACTAGAGATGATTTCAAACTTTGGCTATAAAGTGTATATTATCGGTGGTTATCCCCGTGATTTATATTTAAAAAGAAGTTCAGTTGATGTCGATATATGTACAGATGCTACCCCGATGGAAATAATGAATATTTTTCCAGAAGTAATAATGACTAATTCTGAATATGGTTCAGTAATAATATCATTCGAAAAAATAAGATTTGAAATTACAACTTTTCGCAAAGAAGGGAAATATATTGATCATCGAAAACCAACTAATATTGAATATATAGATAGTTTAGAGGAAGACTTAAAACGTCGAGATTTTACAATAAATACTTTATGTATTGATAAAGAAGGCAAAGAAATTGATCTATTAAATGCTAAAAGTGATTTAGATAACCGTATTATTAGAATGATTGGTAATCCAAAATTAAGATTAAAGGAAGACGCTTTAAGAATATTAAGAGCAGTTAGATTTGCAACTGTCCTTGATTTTGAATTGGAACCGGTTTTAAAAGCCTATATTAAAAAATATGGCTATTTACTTAAAAAACTTTCTAAAGATCGTAAACGAGAAGAATTGAATATTATTTTTGCCAGTACTAACAAAGAATATGGTATTAATTTATTATGTGAACTTCGATTAGCTGAACATTTAGATATTCCTAACTTAAGGAAAATAAAAGTAACGCCTTCTATGATAGTTACATGGGCACAGCTAGATGTGTTAGATAAATATCCTTTCAGTGCTAGTGAAAGAGAAGCTATCGTGCAAATACTAGAATTAAAAAATCAAAGTTTACTAGATAAAGACGTCCTATATAAATATGGTTTATATATTTGTACTTTAGCAAGTGAATTAAATGAAGTAAGTAAAAAAGAACTAAATGAAGTATACGCAAGTATCCCTATTCATAATAAGTTAGATATCGTGTTAACACCTGTAGAAATTTGTGGAATTTTAGAAAAAGAACCAGGTAGCTTTTTAAAATTAATTATCAATGACTTGGAGTATAAATTAGTTAGTGGTGAATTAGAAAATATCAAAGAAAATTTAACTAATTATATTACTAAGACTTATAAATAAAACATACCTTTTAATAGGGTGTTTTTTTATGAAAAAAATGATAATTATTTTTATATTCATCTTAACATTAACCGCTATTAATACAAAAGCATATAAAGCTGAAAAAATAGATTTAAAAATTAAAGATAAAGAAATTACTATAGTTTTCTTAAGATTAGATACTAGTAATTCTATTTTAATAAATGATGAAGACAGTAGTAATTTATTTGTTTTAAAAGAAGGAAATGATAAAAAGTTAAATGAAGTTTTAAAAATATTTGACAGTAATCCTCAAACCGTTTATTTAGATAAACAAAAAGTAAAAACCAATAAAATAGAAGTTATCTATAAAGATAATATATATCAATTTAAAATAGACGATTATACTTTATGTATTACCGAAAACAGTGAAATAAAAGCTTGTGACTTTGTTTATTTGACCAATTTGGACCAAGAATTTATCGTTGATGATAAAATAGAAGCTATATTCTATGATGATAAAATTCCAATGAAATATTTAAAAGAAGTTCAAGAATCATGGATTGATAATCATATTGTTAGTACTGATAGTTTCACAATTTTAAAATTAAATGAAGAGTCATATAATATTGTCATTGTACCGTCGACAAATTACTAAAATTAAGCTATAATATAACTTAGGTGGTTTTATGACAGGAAAAATGATAGACATTTTAAAGAACGGCAATATAGTGATTCCTAAATTACTATTAACCCATTATAAAGATTTAAAAATAACTGAAAAAGAGTTAGTTGTTTTAATATACCTTTTAAACGATTCTGAGTTTGATCCTGAAAGAATTGCTAAAGATTTAAAAATAAAACCGATAGATGTATTAACTATTATTAGCAGTTTGTCTAAAAAAGATGTTTTAAAATTAGAAAGTGTAACTAATAATAATGTTTGTGAAGAATATGTATGCGTAGACGAATTATATAATAAATTAGCATTCTTTTTAATGGAAGAAAGAGAAGTGAAAAAAGAAACTAATATTTTTGATTTATTTGAGAGTGAATTCGGACGAACTTTAAGTCCGATGGAATATGAAATAATTGGAGCTTGGTTAGAAGCCGACTTTACTGAAGAAACAATTGTTTTAGCCCTTAAGGAAGCAATATATAATGGAGTTACTAATTTAAGATATATTGATAAAATACTATATGAATGGCAAAAAAAAGGAATTAAAACTAATATTGATTTAGAAAAAGAACGTGGTAAAACTAAAAAGACAAGTAAAAAAGAGGTATTCGAGTATGACTGGCTCAATGAAAATGATTGAAAATTACCTTGATGAATTATACCCTAATCCCCGTTGTGAGCTTAATTACACTAAAGACTATGAATTAGTCCTTGCCACGATGTTAAGCGCCCAAACCACCGATAAAAGGGTTAATATGGTTACCGAAATCTTATTTAGTAAATATCCCAATTTAGAATCATTAAGTAAAGCAGATATTAATGAAGTTATTAAAATAATTAAACCAATCGGAACTTTTAATAAAAAAGCTAGTAATTTAATTGAAATTGCTAAAAGATTAACTGAAGACTTTGATGGTAAAGTTCCTAATAATCGTGAATATTTAGAATCATTACCAGGTGTTGGTAGAAAAACAACTAATGTAGTTTTAAGCAATATATTTAATGTTCCTTGTATTGCTGTTGATACGCATGTATCAAGAGTAAGTATTAGATTAGGTTTAGCTAAAGAAGGGGATAATCCATATCAAATAGAAGTTAAATTAAATAAAAAATTTAAAAAAGAAGATTTATGCAAAAGACATCATCAATTAGTTTTATTTGGTAGATATCATTGTATGGCTAGAAATCCACAATGTGAAAATTGTAGATTAAAGAGTATTTGTAAGGTGTATAAAAATTATGAATAAAGAAATTATTTATGTTGGCAGTTTTAACCCTGCTCACTTATCTCACAAAAACACATTAGAAAAAGCACAAAATTATTTTGAGCAGCCAGTAAAAGTATGTATTTGTAAAAATGAATTAAAAACTACTGAATTTTTTAGTTTGCCAGAGAGATTAGAGTTTGCAAAAGATATTTTTGGTGAAGAGACAGATATTGATATATATGAAGGATATAAGGAAATTCAACAATTGTTATATGATGCCCAATCTATTGTAAGAGGATATCGTAATTATAAAGATTATTTATACTGTTATAAACTAGGGTTTTATTATAGAGTGCTAAATTTAAAAGGAAAAGTAACTTTTATTGATGTTGACCCTTTATATCAGGATATTTCTTCGACTAAGGTAAAACAACAATTATATGCAGAAGAACCTGATATGTCATTACTTAATGAAATGGTTGGAGAAAGTGGAACTAAAAAATTACTACAAAAGGTAAATTACTTACAATAGTAATTTTTTTATGCAATAATTTGTTAAATCAACATAAAAAAAGACGAATTAATCGTCTTTAACTTACTGTAACTGTTCTAGTTGCATCTGTATTAGTAATACCATCATAAGTAACTTTATATGTAATAATATAAGTTCCAGGTGTTGAGCCAATACTTGTAACAGGTGTACCATCAACAGTTGCATAACTAGCTTTAATAGTACAGTCTTTAGTAATATCATCACCATCTAAAGTAACTTTAACTGCTGGATTAACATCAGTATAAGCGCCTCTAGTAGAATCCCAATTAATTGAAGATCCACCTAGAATAGTAACTTTCATATCTGAAGTAGAAGATCCTTTATAATCTACTTTAATTTCAACTCCACTACTTTCGGCACCGCCAAAGTTTGAATAACCAGCTTTAACTATATAAGTAGGTGAAGAAGTATTTGGTAAATTAATAGTTGCAGTAGCGTCATTAACTGTTGCTACTTTTTTAAGACTTCCATCTTCTTTAAGATATACATTATAGACAACATTTCCTAATTTAGAATTGTTAATACCCATAATATAATTTAAATAAGTAGTTTGATCACTTGAAATTGTAAATGCTTTATTGACAATTGGTGACCAGTAACTTCTATTAATACCATCTGGAGTTCCAATAGCTTTCCATGTAATAATTGCTTTACGACCATTTACTTTAGCACTAACGTTTGAAACATTAGATAAAGTATTATAACGATTAGAAACTTCAGTTGGCTTAGAATTTTCTTTAAATAATTCTACTGTTTTCATATCATTAGGTGTATTAGCACTTGGAAGTAATGGTGAAGCACAATATTTTTCTACAGTTTGTTCAACAACACTATCTGGTTTAGTAAATTTACTATCAACTTTGAAGAAATTTTGTGCAACTGCTTGGAATAATTTTGAGTTTTGACTTGAACCAAATCTATTATAGTTACTAGAAGAAGTTTTGTCATAACCGTACCAAACAGCAATCGAGTAATCAGGATTATAACCAGCTACCCATAAATCATTAACAGCATTATCTGGTAAGCCTTTAGCTTTAATAGTAGCTTCATCAAAGTTTGAAGTACCTGTTTTAGCTCCGAACTGGGCACCATTAACATTACTATAATTACCTAAAGCTGATTTACCAGTATCTACTAACATATCAGTAACCATGTAAGCAGTATCTTTGCTCATTACTTTAGTTTTTTTACTATCTATTTCGTAAGTTTTTTTATTATTATCAAATTCTATTTTTGTAAAACTATGTGGTTCATTATATGTTCCGCCATTACCGAAAGCCGCATAAGCAGCTGCTACACTAAGTGGAGATTCACCATTGTAACCACCAATTGCATGAGCTTCGTGAAGTTTACCATTAGAACCAACTTCTGGTGATAAACCTAAATTAGTAACAAATGTTTTAACATCAGCATTTTTAACACTTTGGAAAGTTTTTAAGGCTGGTATATTACGAGAGTCAACTAAGGCTTGACGAATTGTCATAATACCTTTGTATTGTCCATCCCAGTTGTTAATTTCTTTTCCATCGCTATAAGTGTATTTAGCATCAATTATTGGGTGATAAGTATTCCAATTTAAATATTCAATAGCTGGGCCATAATCATATAATGGTTTAGCCGTTGAACCTATTTGACGTTTAATCATTGTTGCATTATTGAATGCCTTAGCGCCAGTTGAATTACGGCCAGCACCAATAGCTGCTACAGCACCAGTTTTAGTGTCTAGAACAGCAACGCCGGCATCGACGCGGTCATTCTCCCATTTAAAGTCTTTACCCTTCATAATCTCGTTGACTTCATCTTGTTTTTTACGGTCCATAGTTGTATAAATTTTCATTGAATATGAATATGGGTCATAACCAGTTTTTTGTTTGACTTCAACAGCTACAGTATCGATAAATCCTTGATAAGCCGCATAATCAGTTTTAGCAGAATTTCCTTTAATAACAATTTTATTGACTGTCATTTTTTTTGCCATGTTATATTCTTCATCAGTAATATAGCCATGACGTTTCATTAATTTTAAAACAATTTGACGACGTTCTTCAGTTTTATCGGGGTTGATATTTGGATCATAAGTAACTGGAGATTGGAACATTCCAGCAATCATTGCTGCTTCAGAAAGATTTAAATCTTTAGCAGTTTTATTGAAATATGTTTTAGCAGCTTTTTCAACTCCATAAGCTCCACTACCTAAGTAATAAGAGTTAACATAGAATTCCATAATTTCTTCTTTAGTATAGTTACTTTCTATTTGAAAAATTGAAACATATATATCAGCAAATTTACGTTTAATACCAGCTAATCCTGAAGAAGTAGTTGAAGTAAATTGGTTTTTTGAAACTTGCATTGTTAAAGTTGAAGCTCCACCAGCATTCTGTCCTAAAGCTTGACCAACAGAGGCCTTAAGGAAACGTGGTAAATCAAAACCATTATGTTGAAAAAATCTTGAGTCTTCAGTTGCCACAATAGCATTTACTAATTGTTCGGACATATCGTCATATTTAATTTTTTGACGTAGTTCAGAACCTACTTGAGCGAACTGTTTACCTTCACTATCATAGAAAGTACTAGCCTCTTTAGTATATAACTTTTCAGGATCGAATTTAGGTGTAGTAAATACAATATATAGGAAGAATAGTATTCCTAAAACTACGAAGACAATAAATCCGATTAAAAGAACTAATAAAGAGATTTTGCCTTTTTTCTTTTTTCCTGTTCCAGTTTTTTTGGTACGTTTAGCCATATCATCACTACTTTCTATATGTAATTTTTGAATATCTCTTGTCCTTGATTTTGAATTCCAATATTTAATATAAGGAATAATCCAAATTAAATTTAAACCAATAACAATTAAAAGAACAATGAAAAAGTTAATAATAAATGATCCAATAATTAAAATTAGAATACTAACAATAATAATTGCCAAATTATAAGGATTTCTCTTGATATATTTTATAATATCTTGAAGTCTTTCTTTCATAATTTACCTCCTTCAAAATATAGCTTGTCAATAATTTCAATGTAGTCGATACGGGGGTTATACTTATCTTTAATTATATATCCATTAGTTTTAAAGTATTCTAATGGGATAGATTTACGCTTAACATTATCTAAAAAGTCTAATAGCTTTTCCACTGTTAAGAGATATGTTTCATTCAAGCAAGTAAATCTAACGATAATAAACCCAATACCGCCGTGATTATAAATATGTTTAAGGTGTTTTATTTGATGACTATGAATATTACTTAGGGGAAACGAAACTTTACTTTTAGTTTCTTTGGCTTCAAAGTCAATATATTTGCCTTTATAGATTCCATTATAATCAGTAGTTGATGGAGTTTTAAAATACCCCTCTTTAATAATAGCTTCAACACTAGATGGATAATCTACTTTAGCTACGGTAATAGGTGTCGGTTTTTTATAGATAACAGCAATATCATTGTTTAAATAGTATACATTACTATCATTAATGTCGTTTTCTAAAGTCATACCCCTATTTGCGTATGTATTATAATTTTTATATGCTTTTTTAGCCCCTGTTGGATATTTCATATTAACACCAATTTTATTATACTATAAATATGTTTTTTTTTCTATAAAAATTACAAAAATAAAGAAATATAACAAAACCGTAATCTTCGTATATTAAAAATGATATATGTTGATTTATTTGATTGAAAAAGGTTAAAAGTTCTAATTTTAGCTACTATTGTCGAATATAATGTTTTAGATTTTGTTTTATGTTAGGATAAAGGCGGTGAGAGAAATGGATATAAATAAGATCAATGCCCTTTTTGATAGTCTTATTTCTGAAGTAAAATATATTAAAAGAACTACTTATAAGAAAAAGTAGTTTCAGATTGTTGACAAAGTGGTATATTCAAAAAGAATATATCGCTTTTTGTT
>CAZIDO010000002.1:0-40781 GCA_964538005.1 uncultured Muribaculaceae bacterium | reverse complement strand
TAGTATATCACATTTTTCAAAAAAAGACCATTGACCTTTGTCAACAGTCTGAGACTGCTAATTAGCAGTTTTCTTTTGTGTTAATTTATAAATAATCAGCATAATTACTGATATTACAATCGCAACAATTCCAGTAATGAAAATATGATTACCTAAGGTATCACTAAAAGCACTAACCATGAATGTTAAATTGTATTTTGATAACGCCGTTGTAAATAAATCTACAATTATGAAACTTACTCCTAAAGTTATTAATCCAGCTATAATTGTTGGAATTCCACTATATAATAACCATTTATTATGTTTGCGTTTTAAGAAGAAAATTATTAGTAAAGAAATTACACTAGTAATAACTAAAGCTACTTTAACTTGACTACTAAACAAAAATTGAACGTCTTTTAAAGTATTATTATTTACTGTATTACTGATATTAGTACTGTTAGGTAAATTATCGATAACACCCGCACTTGCATTTTTAAGTCTCACTACTAGAACCTCTTTTTTGCTATCGCTGATGGTTGTCCCACTTTGTTTTATCCAATCATCCATATTGTCATCAATTAATTTATTAAATTCTTCGCTAGTTACTTTTGTTTCTTTGTTGCCATTGATTAAATAATCGGTTGTTCCGCCTAATGATTTACCTAAAAATTCTTTAACTTCTTGAGAATTAAATATTTCATCAACCAAATTACTTGGAATTCCATGGTTTTCGGCTTCAGTATATGCACTATTGATAATATCAGCTATTTCAGCCTTATGACTAGTAGTAGCGGTACTGTTTTTTATCTTCTGAATCTCATGGGATACATCGATATTCGCAGCGGCCTTTTGCATATTTCCGGTAGTAAAAAAAGAACTAATATTACCAAGCATAAATAAAATAAATAAACTTACACCTAAAATCGTTGCCAAAACCCAAGAAAATAATGTTTTTACTGCATTCATATTATCCCTCCCATATTATCATTATAGCAAAAATATTTTAATAAAGAAATAAAAAAGGTAAAAAGCCTAATGGTTAACCTTTTTCTTTCAAATAACATTGGTATACAACATCTTTCAAAACTAATATGGAATCTACCAAACTAAGATTATATTCTTCTTTTATCTGTTTATATAATTGCATAGCTTCTTCATATATATTGCTATTGTTAACTAGATGATTGTAAGTTACATGACATATTTGGCATAGTTGTTTAGCTTTATCAATTTCTAGCTTTGTTTGATTAGTTTCCTCTTTACCTACTGGTATTTCTTCAATTATTCCATATATACTATATAAAAATTCTTCGTTCTATTTACTCGTACTTTCACCACTTAGTTATATGCCATGCACGGCACACAAAAAAAAATAAAGTTTTACACTTTATTCTTGATTATAATTTTCAAGTAACACTCTAGATATCTCTTGACTATAGTTATACCGAACTTGATCATCTAAAGATTCACTATATTTACAAGCTACAAATAAACCGTCTTCGCCTTCAATTATTCGAGCCTCCACCGTTATATGGTTTTCAATTTCGATATATGCAACCGCTTTAATTTTGGATTTTTCTAATTCTACTTTTTTAAAACTAATTATTTTCATTTAACTAATTTATTATTCTATTACTTCTTTATTGTTTTTAAATTGGAAACTTGCTGCTAATACTGTTGCAATTACACCAAAGATAACCGCAGCTACCATATTATCAAAGTTTAATAGTTGTAAAATACTATCAACTAATAAAAATCCTCCACTAAAACTCGTAGATAAAATCATAATTGGTTTTGTAAATTTAGCCCCTATAATACCAACAAGAATACCCGCTACTATAGCTACTACCTCGCGGACTATTTCAACATCAATGAAAGTATAGCAGGCTATAAACGTTGAAAATCCACAAAGGATGAACACCCCTGCTACATAAAGCTTAAAACTTATAACGGCAACTATGAACCCGACTATTAAAGAAAGTACTAATGGTGCAATACTAAAATCAACAATTTGAGTAGCAATGAATCCTCCTAATGAAAAACCAAATGCAAAGCCCATTAAAGTAATTAATATCTTGTTTAATCTGAATCCAAATAGACTCCCTGCTAAGGCAATTAGTATCGTTACAATAAGACTTGTTGTCTCCATTTTCTCACTCCCTTTTTTAAATTATAGCATGTTTTTATAAAAATCATATTATTTATTTTCGATTCCTATTAAATTCATTAAGGTATTTAATAATAATTGTTTCGATGCTTCATCAATGTTTTGAGCATCTTTAACCATTGATGAAACCTGTGATAACTTTAATTGTTTCAATTGTTTGAATTCCGTTATTCCTGTATCACTAATTATTTTAAAGAAGGTTTCTACTAACTTTCTTTTATTTTGATTATCAGTTTTATCCAACCATAATAATATTTGATCTTGGGTTTTTTTACTATAATTTGATAATCGTCCTTTAGTTAAAAATCCCCCAAAACATTCCCAGGTAGTTAAATCATGCTGATAAACACCACGTTCTTTTGATTTCACTACTTGATAGTCCCCATTATTTAATAAAATTCCTACAATGCTTTCTTCTGGTAAAAACATTTTAAGTTTCAAACTCATTTTTTTAAATTTATCAGAGTTAAATTCTTTAGTTAGAAAACCAGGACCATCATTATTATAAATTGTAACAATTTTTTTATAAATAGAATTATCTGTTTCCATAACGCTAGCCATAGCTAAATTACCACCTTTAGAATGACCACCAACATAAATTTTTTTATCATTCCACTTGATAGTTCTTTTTAAATAATTAGTCGCTTCCATTTGAGCGGGAACAGGATACATATAAGATAAATCGAAATTTTCTTTCCAACCAATTATTGAATTATCGGTTCCTCTAAAAGCTACATAGCATTTATTTTTATCAAATCTAATAGTTACCGCACAAAATTGCGTTTGATTATCAACAATAGAAACTAAATTATATAATGAAATTTCTTTATACCTTTGACCGCTAACTATTTGGTCAAGGAGTTTTAAAGCTTTATAAGGCATAGAATTTTTATTTACACCTTTTATATATGTTACCTTTTTACTAATATCATAAAGGGTATCGTTATCAATTAAAATGTTTTCTAATGGTAGATATACGAGTGTCGAAAAAACAATGTTATCCATATCGTTAAACGGGACATCTTTAAATGATATATTATTATAGTAATCTAAATAATCTACTAATGTTTTCATTTTATCACTTCCATAATTATATTATTATATGCGGTTTACTTTTAGCAAGTAGGACAATAATAAATACTCCCCCAAGATATTGTTCTTTTTTAACTCCCGTGACATATAGGACAGGGATTTTTATAAGTTTCTAATTTCTTCGGCATTTAACGTAATTTATTTTTCTTTTATGATAGAGTTCGGCATTGAACATTATACCTTGAACAACACCATTACCAATCCCTAAAATTGTTTGTTCCATTACTAAAATGTAGTTTTCAATCTCAATTTCATTATAATAATTTCTATCTATGATATTTGTTACCTTTTTGTGCGAGAATTGTCTTTATATTTATTTTTATCAGCATAATAAAAAGTAAACTTATATTCATTATAATTACCTAAAACGTCAGTTACGGCCTTTCCTAAAATGGTTTGACGTAAATCTGAAGCAAGAGTTCTGGATTCCGGTATTCCAATCAAAGTATCCCTCCTAAATTTATTATAACAAAGTTTTAGATAGTATACTAAAGCTTATTCTTGAGTTGATTCTAAGTTCTTTTTAATAACATGATCTTTAACCATTGCAATTGAACCGATGACAAATAAAATCCCAGTTACAATTAAAATATATTCAATTTTTACATGATCTGCTAAAGGACCATAGAAAACCATTGAAAGTGGCATAACTGCCCCACCTAAAATTGAAACTAGCGAGAATATTCTTCCTTGTTTATCCTTATCAACCTTTTCCTGGAAAATAGTCATAAATGGAGTATTGACAAATGGCATTGTCATTCCAATAATTCCCATGAAAATTAAATAGACAACAAAGTTAATTGGTAAACCTAAACAAATAGCAAATATACCACAGACCACACAGCCTAAACCAATAGTACTTACCTTATTTTTAAATCCACCCCAAGTAGCAATTAAAATACCTCCAATAATGTTTCCAACAAAGAAAACCATTTCATTGAAAGTTAAATACCACGCTTCCGCTCCAAACGTTCTCGTAACTAATAACGGGGTCAGAATAGACATTGGCGCGATTAAAATATTCGCTAATACTAAATAGCCTAATAACCTAGAAATCAATTTATGGTTTTTAGTATAAAATAAACCTTCTTTAATTGAACTAAAATAATTAACTTTTTCTTTTTCTCTTTTTGGATAATGAACCTTAACTAATGAGAAAATTATAATACCAATAATAGCCGTTACAACATCGACTAACAAAATATATTGTAAATCAACATTGGCAAGTAATGCTCCACTAATAGCCGGTGATACTATTAACATAATTGATTGAATTGTTGTATTGATTCCATTGACACGCATTAATTTGTTTTCTGGTACTACTTCTGGAATAAATGATGTAACGGTTGGAGTTTGAATACCACTGCCTAATGATCTAATACATAATACTGCAAATAACAACCATATATCATTGATGCCAAAGAAGAACATAATTGCAATTATTAATGTTGATAAAGCAATTGAGGCATCAGCTAAAATAATCAAAAACTTTTTGTTATATTTGTCGGCCCAAACGCCAGCAAATAATGAAATTAAAACTTGGGGAATAAACGCACATACAGTAGCGACGGTCATCATTATCCCCGACTGTGTTTGTAACGTAATATACCAAATGATAGCATATTGTACAATTGATGACCCAAATAATGAGATAGCCTGACTGCTTAAGAAAAGTCCCATCTTTTTTTTCCAACTTTGATTCATAAAAACTCCTTTATTTTTTGTACTATTACATTATATCGTTTTTTAGCAAACATTGAATAGCTACGATAATTACTAAAATGATACCGAAAACAATAAAACATAAACCAATTAAAACATTTAAAAATAACTTGGAAGACTTCTTCAAACCGGTTAAATCCTTCAGTTAAATGTAAAACGTTGTTATAATTCCAAGAAGGTTCCTGAGTTCTATCTTATGATGAAGTGTATCATCTACTACTGCTTGTGGATTTTCATAATGTTTAAGTTCTTTAATAATTACCTTTATAGTTCCAATTTCTTCTGGGCTACGATAAAACGTAATAGTATCTCCAATCTTAATTTATTGTCTTTTTTCATCGTTTAATCTATATTCTATATTTTTAACGTCACTTTTAATCATATCAAAAGGTTCTTGGTTTAATCTCGTATCACAGTTCATATGTTCCTCTCATTTAGTAAATAAATTATAACATACATCCCTTAATCAAACAAGTTTTAGCATGCTAAGTATCGTGCCAGGACTTCTTGTCCTTTTACAAAAAAATATTAGATTATTTTACAAATCTAATATCTAGCATATTATTCTGCTACTGTTGCATGTATTTGACCATCGGCAATTGGTAAGCCGCTATAGTTTAAATCGGTTAATTTAAAATTCTTAAGTACCGCTTCTTCATTTTGTAATTCAACTAATACCGCTTCTTCAGCTAAAGTAGTATTTTTTAATTCTGCAGCAAAAGTGTGCTGTCCATCTGAGGCGGTTTGTTTGTAGTAAACCACTGGGGCATTCTCTTCGGCAGAAAAGGGAACATGATTAAATACTGCATTACCCGAGTCATCAGATATAACTTCGTCTCCATAGATTTTTCCTTCAGCATCACATCTGGCAAATTTTGCGCCGACTATTGGAACTCCGGCATCTGTTCCATCGTCAGAAACATGTAACGTTAGAACGCCTGTAGCACCAACCATAAAATCGTAGCCTTCGGTTGCATCAGTTATTTCTACTGCGGCAGGGTCGATTGTTGTGTCATCATATCCTAAAGTAGATGAGGTAATGTTATAATTTCCATTAACAATTTGAGTGCTTCCTCCTCCGTTGGTAATGTGAATTACAATTTTATTTTCCATAAATGCATTTCTCCTTTCGCAACAGACAAACCTTTATAATGTTTATCCGTTAACCTTACAATAATTGAATGTCTTTTACAAACAAATTTATTAAAAGTAAATAGAAAATTAGTAATATCATTATTTATATAAATACATTTAACTATCCTACACGGAAGTAAACATCCTTTAGGGATTATAATGATTTTGTATAATCCTAACCTCTCAACATTTAGAAGAGCACAGCCTTGTTTTGTTTCAGTATCTTCGACTAATCTACCATCGCAATCATACATATATATATGGTATTTATAGATATCTAAGCTGTCACATAACAAACATTTAATTTTAATTTTCTTCATAAAATCCCTCCAATTATTTCATTACATTATATGTTTTTTAGGAAAAAACAATTGTTCTATTTTACTAAATACGCATTTAAAAATTTCTTTTCTTCTAATATATATTTAAATAAGCCCTGGATAAAATTGATTGTTAAATTTTTATTTAGGCGATTTATATTGTTCTATTTTAAAACTATTCATACAATATAATTGAAAAACAATTGTCTTAATTATTGATAAAAAGACAAGGCAGATATAAATAGAAAATCAATATATATCTTAAAAAAGGAGGAAATATGAAAGACACAACTTTTAGTGAGGCGATTGATAACATTGCTTCCTCGATTGCTGATGAACAAGAGGCAATATCAAGTTTATTAGATCAGGAAGCTTTAAAAATCCAAAAAGTGATTGATCTTGGCGGAACACCGGAAGAGATATTACTCGTTAATCAATCGGTTAATAATTTAATTAAAGAAGTTAATAACCTAGAGACTTTATTGAATCAAAAATTGGAACTGATAAAGCCTTATTTAAATTAAGATGGAAATTCATATTTAATTTTTTTAAATATGTTTTTTTTGCTTTGTTATTTTATTTTTAGACGATGTAACTTAATTATATTTTTAAAGGTGCATAAGTTATCATGAAAGGGGATGAGATATTTATATGCTTAAAAAATATATAATAAAGGATGGTATATTTATATGAAATCTGATTTTAATTCTTCCTTAGAGAAAAATTCTCAGGAAGTAAATCAAATGGACGAAGTTTTAACATCTATTGCCAATATGGATAGTGAAATATCAACATTGAAAATAGTGGACGCCCCGCTTGGTAATTATACGATTGATATGATATCAAGCAAAGTTAATTGTTTTAAAGATGATATTCTTAAATTTACAATTACAGTTCAAAATACAGGAAACACAAACCTTTCTGATTTACAATTAACTAATGTATTAGACAATCATTTTACTTTTGTCGATAATTCATTAGTAATAGATGGTGTAAAAAACAATGATAATCTCAATAATCCAATTGTGATTGGAAACGTCAATATCGGAGGTACGAAAGTTGTGACATTTAATGTAACCGCTACTTCCACTGGCTATGCAGCAAATCTTGTTGATGGTTCAGCAAGCTTTATAAATGCAACGGGTGAAAAAGAAACTTTACTTAAAAAAAGCACTAAACTTATATTTAATATAATTGATAAAACAACGGGTGATTTTGAAGTTATTAAAACTTGTAATAAAACAGTAGCTTTTGAAAACGAAGAATTAGAATATACAGTTTCAATTAAAAATACAGCTTTTGTCACATTAAATAATGTTATATTAAACGATCAGCTTGATTCTGGTTTAACATTGGTTCAAGGTAGTATTTCTATAAATGGTACCACAAGTAGCGAAAACGATTTATCTAATGTAATGGTTGGAGGGATTGCTGGAAGCAACGAATCGATTGTAACCTTTAGAGTTATAGGCAGTGTTATGAAAAGTAAAATACCAAACTCCGTAATGATTAGTGCAAACTATACTGACCCTGATGGAGGTACGCAGACAATTAGAAAAACAAGTAATATCGTTTTAGTAGATGTTATTTCTAGAGAAGATGTGGCTGTTTTATATACAAAGAGCGTGGATAAAACCACTTGCAAAGTAAATGATATTTTAAATTTTACCGTAAATCTTAAAAACATTGGTAATATGACTTTAAATCACGTAAGCGTTAGAGATAATTTGGATCCATTTTTTGAATATATCGATGGCAGCACAAAAATAAATGGCGTAACGACCGGTAATTTTATGGAGGTCACCGAGCTTGGTGATTTAACAGCTAATCAAACTTATAAAATAGAATACCAAGTTAGGGCGAAAACTATTGCCACAAGGATTCCTAATAGCGCTATTTTAGCAGGGCACTATGAACGAGATGGCAAAGCTAAGATACTTGATGCGCAAACTAATGAGGTCTTTGTGCATGTTCTTGGAGAACCAGCTTTTGGCGCTAGCTTAACTAAAAATAGTAATAAATTATCTTATTATTTGAATGAAGAGGTTCTTTTTACAATTATTCTTAAGAATACGGGAACTGTTGAACTATCTAATATTGTTATTACTGATGATTTAAATAACGAGTTAACTTTTAAACCGGGTTCAATTAAAGTAAATGGCACGGCAGTCAGTGATGATATAACGACTGGTTTAGCGATAAATAATTTAGGAATTGAAGAGGAAAAAACAATTTCGTTTTCCGCATTACCTAAAACCACAAAAACAGGGATAATAACTAAAGCATCAGCTAAGGTACAATATTCCTTAAATAGTACTTCAATGGAGACGACTATTTCAAGTAATGATGTTTCTATTGACATTACGAAAGCTTTTTTACAAAGTTTGACGATTGATCAGTCAGCAGGAAGAGTCAATTTATATGAAAACGATATGACGACGGTTGCTTTATTACTTGTAAATACTGGGACTATCAAGTTACAAAATATTAAAGTATTTAACATTATACCCAATGGACTAGAATTTGTTCTTGGAAGTGTAGTCATTGATAATGTTAAGACAAGCGATAATATTGTTTCCGGAATCACTATAAAGGATTTAAACCCATTAGATTCCGTAACTATTGGATATACCGTTTTAGGAAAAAGAGAATTACGAAATATTAAAAATACGGCTTTTGCGCAGTATGATTATACGAACTTAGCTGGGGTTAAGGTTACTAATCAGGCTAACAGTAATGTCGTAACTTTTCACATAAGTAAAATTAAGATGGCTAATTTAACACTAGAAAAACATACTAGTAAAGCAATTTATGCACTTAATGATATTGTTCATTTTAGTATTGATGTAAGAAATACAGGGAACGTAAGCACTAACAACATAAGTTTTAGGGATGATCTTCCAGATAATTACGAGATATTACCTAATACGATTATGGTTAATGGTAAATCAGTGACGGGAAACATTAAAACAGGAATATCTATCGATAATATTTTAGCTAATCAGGAATCTTTGGTTGAATTTTCGGCAAATGCAGTAAAAGCTGGAACAGATGTATATAATACGGCTTATGCAACTTATAGTTATGAAAATGAAAGTGGCTCGATGATTACACAAACAAGTAGTAGTAATAGATGGAAAAATGAAATAGGACAAATGGAAGAGGCTATTATTAAAATAGATAAAGACTGCACTAATCCCGAGGTATTTTTAGGCGAAGATGCCGAGTTTATTTTAAAGGTTACCAATATTGGTAATAAGTCAGCTGATGTTGTAAAGATAACCGATGTTTTAAATAGTAAATATACATTAAAAGACAATTCAATAACAGTTGATGGGGTAAATGTTTCAGGTGATATAGAAGTTGGTTTAGATATTGGTCCGATGGCAGCTAATCAAACTAAAACCATTAAATTTATGGCGATTGCTGGAGCCTTAGGTAATGATATTTCTAATCAGGCTAGTTCAAGCTACGAATATTTTAATAAAGATAATATAAAAATTGTCGCATCTAGTGTTAGTAATTATATATATACTAGTATAAATGAAAAAAAAGAAGCAACGCTGATTACTAAAAAAACAGCTTTATACGATACTATTTTTCTTAATGAAAAAAATACTTTTACCTTGGAAGTTCAAAATATCGGTAATATTGCGGCTAATAATGTTGTCGTTATTGATATTTTAGATCCACATTACACAATTATAAGTAATAGTTTAGTAATAGATGGGGTTGCTTCATCTAATCAAATAGAAGGTGGAATTAATTTAGATACTATTTTACCTAATCAGAAAAAACGAATATCATTTGATACTCTTGGCCAAACGATAGGAACAAATATTAAAAATACAGCTATAACAAATTATGAATACGACCCTAATAATGGTGAAATAATTTCTGAAACAATTTCCAGCATTCCTATCTTAACTTCAATTATTGAAAAGAAAGTTGCCAATGTTTCTATAACGTTATCACACTTATTGGAAACGGTTAAGCTTAATGAAGAGAATACTTTTGTAATTGAGCTTTTAAATGATACGGATGTTGACGCAAAAGAAATAGTAATTTTAGATCGTTTGCCGAATGAATATGCATTTATTGAAAATTCATTAACTATTGATGGCTTGGCAAATGCTCAAAATATTACTAAGGGGATAAAATTAGAAAAAATCTTAGCTCATCAAACTAAAACATTGCGTTTTAAGGTAAGAGCTTTAGCGTATAAATCAAATGTTTTAAATGAAGCTCAAGTAAGTTTTTCATACACTGATGTTTTGGCTAATAAAATTACTCATACTAATTACAGTAACAAGGATTATACTAATATTACAGAAGGGTTAAAGGCAATACTCACGATAACAAAAATAGAGACTTTAAATAGGCTACTTAATGATACGGATGATGTTGTCCTAACGGTTACTAACGTAGGAAATACAAATGCCCAAAATATTATTTTAACTGATATTTTACCGGGTGAGTATGAGTACATAGATGATACTTTAACTATTGATGGGGTAAAATCTAGTTATTCACCAAACAATATTTCTATTGTATCTATAAATCCTAATTCTAAAGTTGATATTGTTTTTTCAACGTTTGCTAAAAAGGTAGGGACAACAATTAAAAACATTGTTGATGCAACTTATGAGTATACTAATGAAAATAGCAAATTAGTTAAAATGACCGCACAAAGTAATGCTTCAATTACTAATGTTTATGAAGAGACGGTAGCTGATGTGGTTATTATTAAAGAAGCCCATCCAACAATCGTTTCGGTAACTAATGAAGTTATGTTTTATTTAACGATTAGAAATAATGGCAATAAAGAGGCTGTTAATATTTCGGTTAAGGATTATCTTCCAATTGAATTTATTTTAAAAACAGGGTCAATTAAAATTGGCGACAGTGTTATTGCTAGTGATTTAATTAGAGGAATTAACATTAATAAATTGTTACCGAAAGAGGAATTGGTAATTGAATTTATAGCTATTCCGTTAGCTAGTGGTGATAATATTAAAAATGAAGCTTCTGTTGCTTATTCATACCAAAACAATTTAGATCAAATTATTAAAAAACAATCTATGAGTAATCCTGTTTATTTAACGGTTAAGGATAAAGATTCGGTTATTATAAATGTTGATCAAAAAGTAAGTAAAACTAATTTATATTTAGAGGAAATTAATGCTTTTAGTTTTAATTTTAGAAATGATGGGAATGTTGTTTTAAATGATATAAAATTAGATAATTATTTGATTGATAACTATACTATAATTCCAAATACAATTCAAATTATTGATAATAACGGAATGATATCACAAAATGAAGTGGTAGCTTCTATTTCGGTTGGAACTATTAATCCAGGCGAAGAGAAGACGGTAAAATTTGATGCTATGGCGACTATAAGTGGAGCTAATATTATTAATTTTGCTAATGTGTCTTATAGTTATACTGATAGTTTAGGCGACATTAATTACAGGGGCGTAATGAGTAATTCAACTACGACTAATATTTTAGAAAAAGATATTGCTCTTATTTCCTTAGAAAAATCAGCTGATAAGATGGCAGGGCTTAAGGAAACACTTGATTTTACAATTAAAATGACTAATATTGGAAGCGTGGATGCGGAAGCGATTACAATTACCGATTTTCTTGATGATGCTTTTGAACTTGTTGCAAACAGTTTAATAATTGATAATGTTCCAAGTGATTTAAATATTTTATATGGTATTGAATTTGAAAAGTTAAAGATTAATGAATCACATATTTTGACTTATCAAGTTAAGGCTAAAAGTGTGAAAAATGCGGCACTTAATAAAGTAAAATTAGAGTATCACTATACTGATTTAAATAATGTATTTATTCAAAAGGAAGTGTGGGCGGAAACTACTACGGATATTGTAGATAGTATTATTCCTAAGATGGATCTTATATTAGACGCTAACCGCAATGAAGTAATGGTTGGTGAAACGCTTCAAGCAAGAATTATTGGAATAAATAAAGGTTTTAAGGTAACTTACGATGTAAGCATTAATAGTCCAATTCCAACGGAATATAGTTTTGTTCCAGGAACATTAAAACGGGATGGGAAAAAAATTGAAGGAGATTTAACCGAAGGAATTTATATTGGACCTTTATTGCAGGATGATTATGTCATTTTAACGTTTGATTTAAAGGGAAGGACAGTAGCTGATAATATTATTGAATATGCTCATATTAATTATACATATTTAGATGAGCAAGGAAGGGAAATAACGGAAAGTTTAAAAAGTTATCCACTAGTCACTTCAGTAACACCTTTTCTGGTACCACTTTTGGAAATTCATAAAGATTTTTCTAAAAAAGTTCTTGTTTTAAATGATATTAATCATTTCGATATTTATTTATTTAATGATGCACCAATTAGTTTTACTAATCTTAAATTAACGGATATAATTGATGAACGTTATGAAATTATAACTAATTCAATAACGATTGATAATATTTCGGTACAAGGAAATATTGAGGATTTAGTTCTTCCTAATATCAGTAGTGGAATGATTATGGCAATTGGTTTTGATGTTAAAGCGGTTAGAACTGGTTTAAATATTAAAAATGAATCGTTTGTAGCGTATCAATACCAAGATTTAAACGAGCAAACACATTATCAGACAGCTACGTCTAAAGCGGTATATACATCAATTGTAGACACTATAACGCCTGAATTAATAAGATTCTTAATGGTAATTGCAACGGAAGAATTTTCTGTTTATAATATTATTATTTCAGAAATTAATAAACTTAAAACTATTTTAGCGAAAAGTAAAGATCCTAGCATGATTATTAGGATTAATGACTCTATAACAAAAATGATAATAACGCTTAGTCTATTTGAAACTATTTCAAGGAATAAACTAAGTTTGATTTTAAAAAAAATATATACTAATGAATAATTGTAATTAGCAAATAAGTTTAAAAATCTTATTTGCTTTTTAGTTATGGTAAAAATGGGCCTTAGTTATATGCACTAAAAAAAAGGAAAATTTTCCTTTTTTAGTTTGGTATAAAAATTAATAATCACTAATTTAAATATGACTCTAATTCTTTTATGGTTTCTAATATTATTAATAAATTATTGTACTGCGCATCTTCTAAACCAACAGCCTCTGTAATCATTTTTGTGGCAGAATTGTTGGCTTCTAATATAATGTTTGGATCCTTTGTTGTTTCCATGATTTTTTTTACTTTTTCCATTTCGGTATTGATGATTGTTGATACCCCTACTTCATTTATAGACACATTATTTAATAGTTCAATAAGTTTATTAATAATTTCTTCGAGTTTAGGATTTATTATTTTCGATAAATCGTATTCAATTTCGTAGATAATATCATTTTTTTTATCATTAGCTAAGGCTAACATTTTTTTATTATTAAAGACGATGGAATTAACTACAATATTATCGCCCACATACACATCATCTATTTTAGAACCATTTTCTGATATTTTAGCAATAAATGCTGATTTGTTTTTTGTATAGGCGACATATTTATATTTTCCATCTGTGCCAACAGCCGTGAAACTAAAATCTTTTGGATTTATTATTTCTTCTTTTTGGCAACAATCGATGTCAATTTTTAAATCATAGAATTCATCATTAAGAACTTCATTTTTTAAAAAGTTTCCTTCTTTATCAATGGAAAAAACATGCCTTTTATCAGCGATTAAATATCGGCTATGGTACTTATCATAATAAATGTCTTTTAGATTGTGTATTTTTAAAAGTGTGTTTTTTATTATTAAATCAGCATATTCTTCATAATTAAAATTAACTTTTTTTAGATTTTTAGAACTGTTTTCTAAAGACATTAAATAAATGTAATCATTTTCATTATAAGTCAACAACTTAAAGTTTCTATCTAGTTTTTCTGTATCTACAAAGTTAAATTTTTCATCGTATTTATATATCTTACTAGTATCATCAAGTAAATGATATTCATTGTTTCGTACCGTCATGTTATTATAAATTCCTTTAGTATTTAAATTAAGACTTGATTTTATATACATTACTATCCTTCCTTTCAACTGTTTCATCTAAAATATAATATGAGGAGTATGTAAATGTGGTTATTACATAAAACCACTCTTGTGAATTTTTGAATAATTTGGTTTAGTGATTATTATTTTGAAATTAATTATCCTACAGTAAGCATTAGAAAATTATAATTAAGATGACCTTATCAATAAATAAAAAGAACCATATTATATAATACGAGGAGGGATACAAATGAATAGTGATAAATTGGAATTATCAGCGTCAGAATCATTTGAATTAAAAAATAGTGAACAGGATATTAATTTAAATCTAAGTAATGCTACAACAATTACCACAGGAAGTGTCAAAGGAAAAGTATATGATACTACTTTCCTAACAGGAAATGTTGTTAGTGGCGCAACGGTTAAAGTTTTTAAAAGCGATGGTACTCCGTATAATCATACGGTGACAAATGGCGATGGAAGTTATACAATTGGAAGTTTACCACTTGGTGTATATCTAATATCTGCGGTTAAAGATGGTTATATCTTATCAGTAGGGCTTACTTTACCGATTTCGACAATTATTCCAGTAACAATGAACTTAGTAATAACGCCTAATGCTAAAATGTCTAAAAATGTAATTTACGGGAAAATAAAAGATTTTAATACAGGGGCATATTTAGTAGGCGCTGAAATACTTTTATACCAAGGGACTAATGAAAACGGTAATTTAAAAGCAACAACTACAAGCATTAAAGATGGCGAGTTCATAATTGAAAATATTGATAATGGGACGTATACACTTTCCTATGAGAAAGATGGATATAATTCGGAAGAGGTATCTAATGTTGAGTTATCTGATAAACAAAAATTTAATGGGGATATGTCACTAAAAAGCAGTGTCGGGAATATTGGTTCAACGGTTTCAGGACAAGTCAAAACAATTTCAGGAATAGTAGTACCAAATGCCTTTGTGGGCTTATACAGAATAAATGGTATTAATGAGATTCTTACGGCAAACACCTATACAAACACTAATGGAAGATACATGTTTGGTAGTGTTACTAATGGTACATATATCGTGAAATCTAAAAAATCAGAGATTATTTAAAATGAATTCGACTTTTACAACGTCTAAAAAAATATTTGTAAATAATAATGAGATAAATTTAGACTTGATTTTAGAAGATGAATTGATTTTATGTGGTACTTGTATGTATTACTCAAAAGAAAAAGAATGTATTGTTGGACTGTCATGCGCTAAGGTAACTATATATCAATGTGGATTAAAGATTGCCAGCACAATAACTAACTTATGTGGTAATTACTCATTAAGAATTCCGAAGTCATTAAATTATACTATTTGTGTATGTAAAAATAAAAAAAGGAAATGTAACGAAATAAATTGCTCTAATTCTAATTTTTGTTTATTGAATTTTATTTTTAACAACTGATGGTTAGTTTTAAGAGAATAAAAATAAATTTTTTAGTTTCAAATTGGCATTTGATGCGTTAATTGGGTTTCATTGCTTTGTTATGTACCCGAACCAGCGCAAAAAACACGCTTTACAATTGTCGTGTTTTTATTATGGCATCATGTTTAAAAAAATAGGGACCTTTTTGAGAGACTGCTGAAAAAGTGAACAAAATAAAGAGCTATAAGCTACACTTCAGCCTATATTCTTGTTCTTTTCTTCGCTTAATTTAATTATTCTTTTTATATTGGTTAAAAAGAGCGTAGTTGCCCCTCGTATTGTAATGCCTAGTTTTCCACAGGAATCCGCATTCCCATAATTATAGTTGTTTTTAAGTTCGGCATTCTTCGCTTAAATTTTATATCTTTCATGATATAGGTTTTCAAATTTTTCTATTTTCATATAATCCATATGTTGAATATGAACTTCATCTTTAATTTTCACACTATATGTTTTCGTTTTACTATTTTCTTTATAATCGCCCTTTAAAAGGACAATACTTACATTTTTTATATCCGTATTATTACAATATTCCAAATTATCTTTTTCTGAATATACACCATCACCAATAACTGCTTCCCTTTAACGCCAGTTTTTTCAAATTTTTCTATGATGATTTGTAATAAAAACCGGATATAAATATACCCAGTTTATTTTAATATAGATTTTTTTCTTTCTTCGAAACTAAATCCCCATTTATATTATAAATAGCTACCCCAAATATATCTGGAAGTGTATTTAATTTCCTTTCAAGGATATCATCAACTGAAATAAATTTAGGAACATCATTAGTATCTTCTATTGGTGAATCTTCAACGAAATCATACATAAAATTTTCAATTTCACTTGCATATGCTCCAACCTTATAATAATCTTTATAAAAATATACTACCCTATATCCATTATCTCTTGCACCACCATATGAATTATACAAAATTAAATCTTTTTTATCAACGTTCATTCCCATCACCTATCTAAATTATTATATGTAAAAATATAATTTTTTTATTTTGTTTTTTTACAAAATAATTGCCCAAATCCGCCTTCGTTTTTTTCTACCTGTTGTAAATAAGTAAAACCTATTTTTTGATAAAATTCGGGTGCTTGATCAGTCCATAAATACGCTTGCTCATACCCTAAAACGGCTAATATTTTTAGAGCTTCATCTATCATTATTTTTCCATAACCTTTTCCACGAAATTCATCAAAAATCATTACATCAGAAATCCATGGGAAAAACTGAGAATATTTCTTTAAACACTCCATTTTTAATACACAAAAGCCTATCAAGTTATTATCCTCAAGTAATGCAATTCCAAATGGGATATTATCATTAATGGCATATAAATTTCTAAATTTTTCTTGTGTATCTTTTAAATCCATTGAACTTGAAAAGTGTGACCAATGCGTAAAATGTTTATTGATAATACGATTCAATATCTCACTGTCTATTTCACTAAATTTTTTTATTTCCATTTTTGTCCTCCTTTATAAAAATTGGGTTTTTATATAATTATTATTTAAATTTCTTTTAAGGTTTGAACAGAGATAGACTCCAAACATTCTTGCAGAAATCTTTCAGCGTTATAGACTGGTATAATTACACTAACTTTAATCATATTAATTCCCTCCTCCATTAAATAAAAACTTGACACTATATCGTACCAAGTTTATCTCAAACGAACCTCTTAGTTCGATTACATTCTTATGGCAGGGGCAGCAGGATTTGAACCCACGACATTTGGTTTTGGAGACCAACGTTCTACCAGCTGAACTATGCCCCTATTTTGGGTTAAATTAATTATAACATATACTAATAATTTATTCAATAACTTTGATATATTTCATATATTATATTAGGTGATTATATGATTATACAATCGACAGATAAAGACCGTGATATGTTAGCTCGTCTAATGCGAGCAGAAGCTATTGGGGAAGGTGACCTCGGAATGCTGATGGTTGGTAACGTTGTCGTTAACAGAGGCATTGCTAACTGTTTGACTTTCAAAAACACAAGAACAATTCCTGAAGTGATTTATCAAACCCCAGGAGGTTTTTCTGGAAAAGATAGTCCGTTATTTTTTAGTAATCCTACGACTTTAGAAAAAAGACTAGCTGACCGCGTGATTAAAGGAGAATACTTTCATCCAGCAACAAATGCGTTGTGGTTTTATGCTCCAACAACAGGTCAGGCATGTAAGGCAACTTGGTGGGATCAAGACAATACCGGAAGATATAAAGGCCATTGCTTTTATCAGCCAGCACCTGGTGAATGCCCAGAAATACATTAAAACAATATAATATTGTTTTTTGTTTAAAATAATTTACATAATAAAAATATTATACTATAAACAGACTTAAGTACGTTATTTATTTAAAACGGACTTCCAAAAGAAAATTCACGCAGATAAATTTATTACTTATTTAATGTAGAAATTTGTCATATTTTCTGTTAAAATGATAGTAAGGAAGTGATAGCTTGAAAAAAGATATTATCAATAGTATTTTAAGCTATATATTTCTATTTTTCATTTTTTCAATTATCGGTTATATATGGGAAGTTGGATTAAAACTTGTTCAAACGGGCAATCTAATTAATACTGGAAGTATGCACGGACCTTGGCTACCGATATTTGGTAGTGGTGGCATTTTAATTTTATTTTTCTTAAAAAAATCAAAAAAGAAACCTGTTTTGGTTTTTATCCTATCCTTATTAATTTGTACCACCATGAAATACCTTGCTAGTTATATCTTAGAACTCACCACAGGGCTACGCTGGTGGGACTACAGCAATTATTTAATTAATATCAATGGCCGAATATGTTTAGAAGGAGCGGTTGTTTTTGGAATTGCCGGTTGCATCGTCTTGTATGTTGCTGAACCATTCTTTAGTAAAGGATTTAACCTTGTTTCTAAAAAAGCTCAAATAACCATCTGTATTTTTCTAATTATATTATTTACTGGAGATGCCATATATAGCCACTACCATCCTAATATGGGTGAAGGTATTACGTATAATCAAACAAAAACATAAGTTTAGCTTATGTTTTCTTTTAGTGTAAAATATATTTCCGTCATTGATGCTGATTTATATGGATTACTATAGAAAATACCAGCTAATCCAAAAGTTAAAGCAGTTAATAGATACCAACCAATAAACGAAAAATCAAAAACAAATACTTTCCATTTATTTCCTCTCATCATATTTCTTGATTTGGCAAATACTTCTTTAGAACTTAATTCGGGGGTTTCAGCTAAAATATATGGAATTAAACGATATTCATACATTTTTATAAAAACTCCAATAATTGTTAAGATCCATAAAGTTAAATATACTAATTGCATAAACATTATTTTAACTATATTCAAAAAATTACCACACTTAACTGGATATAATACATTACTTATTTTAGCATTTTCATTATTTCTGTTTTCGATAAAAAACTTACGACTTCCGACAACAAATGGATTACATATAAATAGCACATAACAAAATTGAACCATACAAACTAAACCTAATAAAAAAGCCGCTGTGTAATCATTATTAAAAAATTCCATCACTGATCCTATCAGCTTAAATATATAAGCATTAATATTAGTAACCATTTCAGTAGCAGTAGATATTAAATTATCTTCGGCACCTAAAACATTCATATTAGTTAAATGTTCTGTCGAATAAATAACATTGTTAGTTATTGCAGCGCTATTGTTATTACTATGGATAACAGCTGTAGATGAGCTATATTCGCATCCTAAAAATGCTAGCAAAAAACAAATTATAACAAACGGCCAATAGTTCTTTTTAAATTGCTTTTTTCCATCTTGTTTGACTTGTTTTCTATCCCACATTTTTTTCAGCTCCAATCTATTTTTAATTATAAACTATATTAAAAATTATTTCAATAAAAGGGAAATTAACTTTCCCCTAAATTTTTATCTAATTTTAATGATATTTCAATTTCTTTACCATCACGTTTAACTTTTAATTTAACATTATCACCAATATCATGTTTATATAACATGTATTTAAAATGAGCGCTATTTTTAACTTTCGTTCCATCAACGGTCAAAATAATATCATTAGTTTTTAAGCCTGATTCAGCCGCTGGTGAATTATCCGCTGTATTGGCAACAATTACACCATAATCTAAATTATCTTTTTTAACATCTGAATTATAAGCATTTGATAAATCATATAGTGAAATTCCAATATATGGTCTTTCAATAGTTTCACCTTTTTCTAGTTTGCCGACATGGGCCATAGCTATTTCTACAGGAATAGCAAACCCCATACCTTCAATGGAATCAGTTACTAGTTTCATTGAAGTAACTCCAATAACTTCCCCATTAATATTTACTAATGGACCACCACTATTACCAGGATTAATTGAAGCATCAGTTTGTAAAACTTCCATCATGTATTTTCCACTTGTTTCACTACTTACTGTAATGGTACGATTTACGCCAGATAATATACCTTTGGTAACTGTTCCAATATACTCACTATCAATCGGAGTTCCAACCGTAAAGACTGAATCTCCTAATTTAGATTCTAAATTATCACCAATTGACGCCACGGACAATACTTTATCCACATCTATTTTTAATATCGCAATATCTGTATAACTATCGCGGCCTAATAAAGTAGCATCAATTTCATTACCATTCATATCAACAACTTTTAAAGTCGTTGCACCTTCAACAACATGATTATTAGTCATAATATACCCATATTTATTATCTTTTTTATAGACAAACCCTGAACCAGAACTTGTTTGACGATTACTGTTAAAAGCTTCAACTGCAACTACTGAATCATATACTTTTTCGATTGCTGGGTTAATTGTGTCTGATTCTTTGATTGTAATATTTTTATGAGTTCCTGTATCAACTGTTTCTTTATTTAGGTTAGTCAAATATAAAGTCCCGAGAACCCCAACCATTACAACTATTAATACAACTACAATTCCAATTATTCTTTCGCGCATTATTTCCTCCTAATTTAGATTTTTTATTTCATACCAATTATCTGGGAATCCAATTTTATTTAAAATACTATTAAGGGAAACTGTATCAACAGCTTCATCCAAAGTGTCAACTTCCCATTTTATTTCATTCATCATATCTTCAAATTCTTCTTTACGTAGCAATTGTTTTAACATTATAATTAAACAATATAAATCATTCTTACCATATTTATACACATCATCAATGGTAGGAATATTTAGAAGTTCATGATATTTAGTATCAGGTAATAATCTTTGTGTATGATGGTCATATAAAATATCTTCATGAGCACATACGTTTCTGAAATTAGAGATAATTGTTAAATATATTTCTAACAATTCACCATCGAGATGATAAAAATTGGCGATAGCTTGTTTATCATCTGTTTTTAATATGCCATAAAATTCGCCCATAATTCCGAAAGATAAAACTTTTACTAAAATCCACATTGGAATATATCCATAATTGTCGATATAATGCATTGTCGCCGTATGCTGACGCCCATTGACTCTAATCTGTCTATGGACCTTATTTAAAATATCTCTAACTTGGCGATCAGCGAGCTTGTCTTGAGTAAAGTTTTTAGGATTTAGATAATCTTTATCCCTAAATCCATATTTCTTTGATAATTGATAACTAATAATAGATTTAATGTTGTTCTCTACTATTAAAATATTTTTAAAAAACGTATTTCTGAGTTTACGATCAAAGGTAAACGTCGCATATAATTCTTCAAAATTCGTGCCTGGCAAAAAACGATTTGGTTTATTATCAGCCATAAACATATGACGATATCCACTGATAAAGAAATAGTTTTCTCTAAATAGAATGTCTCTAGCTCTATCATCATCAGTTATTACTAAGCCTTTTGATTTTAATATATCGATTTGTTCATCAATTGTTCTAAATATTTTATTAGTCATACTTTTCACCTATTATTAATTATAGCATATTTTATCATGCTTTTGTGATAGATATTTGAAAACTATAAACTCTTATAATATTTTACAATGGATTTCCTAACGACCTCTGCTATTTTATCTTGATACGATGTTTGCTGTAGCAAATATCTTTCATTAGCGTTCGACATGAAACCAGCTTCTAACAAAACTCCCGGTCGATTGATACGATGTTGCATATACTTTGTATTATTTTCTTTATATTCTCTAGTGGTTTTTAAATAACGTTTTAATTCTTCTTGCATAATATCTGCTATTTTAACGTTTTCTGAGTTTATATTATCATAGTATACTTGCGCACCAGTCCAGGTTTCAGTCGCATCAGCATTTAAATGAACAGAAATAAACATATCGCATCCTGATTTATTAATGATATTTGCTCTTCTTGATAAATCACTTCTTTTTCGATTATATGCATTATTAACTGATAAATCATAGTCGTCATATCTGGTTAAATATACAGTAGCTCCATCTGCTTTTAAAGCTTTCATTATACTGTTGCTAAGCTCTAAATTTAAATCCGATTCTTTAACATCTTTATAAAAAGCTCCACAGTCAATCCCACCATGCCCCGGATCTAAATAAATTACTTTTGACAGTAATGGTAAATCTTTATTTTTAGCACTAACAAAATTGAAAGTTAATAATGCCGCTACAAAAACTAAAATAATACCCAATTTATAATTAAACATCTAATCACCTAATGAAGTATATGTATTTTCAATAGTGGACATGAAAAAATCTAGTTTTTGTCTAGATTTTTTTAACTATTGTTTAAAATTAAGTACTATTGCAAATATCCAATATATACTGTTTGTAAGCTTGTATTTTTTTTACACGTTATTAAAGTGATAGTTGTTCTATCTAATTTTCTTTTGATATTTATATACCCAGTTTTTGGTACATCATAAATGTCACTAATTACATATTTATATTTTTTATTACGATAATACGCATATATTGTATCATTATATTTAAGCTTATCCAGATTATTAAAATAAGCATTTTTAGTATTACCACTATGAGCAGCTAATATTAAGTTACCATTAGTTGTATTTGGTAGTTTAGAGCCACTAATTATTTCGATGTTTTTATTAACATTATTTTTTGTTTTATCTTCAGGATATAAGGTTTTATTTAAATTTATTTTAGGAATTTCGATAATGGGGTTTTGATAATATAATTCTTCAATAGTTACTGTATTCAAATTAATATTTGCCGTCATTACTAAAATTCCTATAGCTTTAATTAAACTTTTTGCCATTATTTACTCCAAAGCAAAATACATTAAAATGCTTTACTTGACTATTATCAATTCCGGTAACTGGTACTTTAATAACTTCTGGAACCTCTTCTAGTTCATTGGCCAAAGTAAAATTTGTTTTATTAGTACTCGATAAACGTAAGCTTGCTAATTGCTGCGAACCCTCTTTAAGGTATACTAATAAGGTTTTATTATCATAATTTTTTTTAGTTAAATTTATTACCTCTTCATTAACCAATTCATTATTAAAATCAATTGATAGAGTGTTATCTTTAATCTTTATTTTATGATTTTTACTTGTACTTATATCGTAATCACTTAATACTTTATTAGTATCCTCAACCATCAAATTTCTTCCTACTTTACCAGTGATTTTAGTATTTGAAAAAGAAGGATAAGTATCATGACCTTTTACTAATTTAAGTATTTGTTCTTTTTCTTTACTTATATCAATAATATTCCCATTACCATTTTTTTCAGTCGTAAAATAAATTTCTACATTATTAAAAGCTTGCCAAATCAACTCTTGTGTTGCAATATAATATTTATCCGTTTGATGCCCAGGATATTCATAACCATAGTATCCGATTTTTTCAAGATAATTACTTTTTTCAGAACCTATATTAACTTTAGACCAATCAGTAAAAGCATCATAATTACTTGTAGTAATATCTTTACCTGGCTCAATACAATACGCTAAACGGTCATCTAAATAAAACATAGTTACATAATTTGATTCTACTTTGTCGTTAACTTTTAAGTTGAAATAAATTCCGTCTAATTTTTTATAAGTAATGTTATCAGCTTTTACTAAAGTATTTCCACTAATAAAAATAAATACACCTAAACATAGAAGTATAATTTTTTTAAACATGTTTCTCCTTTCTAAGCCCCTTCAATGGTAATATACAACATAAGTTTTCTATTTCCTTCTTGTTTCATAAAAAAAACTAATTTTTTTAAAATTAGTCAATAATTTATTTAAGTTTCTTTTTATCATATACCACAACTGAGTCTCCATAAGGAGTTTCATAGTGACTTTCATAGACATTATAAATGCCATACATTTTTCTTTTAACTGAAGTTCTTAGACTCAATGATTCTAAATGTTCTATAATGTTTTTGACATTTTCTTTTGGATATAATTCAGCTTTATGCGAAGGCAAATAAAAATCAAAAGGTAATTCCAAAGTTTTCTTCATTGTTTCAATTGTTTTTGAAACAGGTAAAGCTTCGGGCAAAAACATCCAAAAATCATTACAAATAACGTCGCCAGTTAAGAGGATCTTTTCTTCTTCAATTAATAATCCCATTGCCCCTGGCGTATGACTTGGTAAATTAACAGCTATTACGTGTAAGCCACCTAAATCAAAAACATCGCCTTCATTTAAATCTTCAAATGGTGGTAATTTTGACTTAAGATATTTTTGATTATCTTTATTACTTAGTAGACCTTTTTCAGTTAAATTTTGGGCTACATTCCTTTTAGAATAACGACACTTAAAGTTATTAGAGATTTTCCAGTCATTATGATTTAAATATATTTTATCAAATTGATAGCTGCCTAGAATATGATCGGGGTGCCCATGACTTACTAATACTTTAACCGGAACAGAAATTAATTGTTCTATTAAAGCTTTTAAATCATAAAGGCCATAACCAGTATCCCATAAAATAGCTCCCTTGTCACCTTTTATTAAGGTAACGTGAACACCTTTATAATCTTCAATATGTAAAATATTTGGTGTCATTTCTTTTAAAATAAAGTCATGTTTAATCATTTTTTTCACCTCTTAAATATAAGAACACCGTTAAGGTGCTCTACTGTTTTCTTCTTCTAATATTATCATAAATTAGAATAATAATAAATATGCTTGTTCCGATTATTGTTAAAATCAACCCTTTTTTAAAATTAGGTGATTCATAAGTGATTTCTATTTCGTGAAAACCTTCAACAATTGGAAAGCCGATAAATGCTCCACTAACTTCTTGATATTTTTGCTCTTTACCATCCACCTTTAGTTTAAAACCGTCGTCATATGGAATTGTTAACATGAAGAATCCATCTTTTTTAACATCGATATTACCTTTTATCATATCGCCTTTAGTTTTTTCTTTATCAATTCTAAATTCATCGACATTATTTTTCAAATTAGTAATATTATCATAATCGAAAGTAAAAATTTGAACATCATTAATAGTATATGTCCCCTTTGAAAATTTAATATCAAAAGTTTTAACTCCATTTGGTCTTGATAAAGTGTAATCAAATGTTTGATTATGATTATAGTATTTCCACTCGCGACAAGTTAATTTATTTTTAACTCCATTAATAGTTATTGAAGTATCACCCTTGTTACAAGATTGTGGATTAGTTACATGAATTCTAACTAATAACATTTCATCTTTAATTGGTTTATCTAATTCGACATGGATAAAACCTGGCTCTTCATTTTTGGTTTTAATAAACTTACGATGGCCTTTATTTTTAATATCTAAATTAGTATACTTTTTTTCAACAATGTTTGGTTTGAACTTTTCCATTTTAGAATTTAAAGCTTTCTTAGGTGCGTTATTCACTATAATATTATTCATTAATGCTTCTAATTTGTATGGATATTTTAAAGCCTTATATTGTTTATCACTTAAAATATTATTACTGGCATATCCAATTGGCATCGCACTATTATTTTTATATAAAGTATATTCCCCCTTGGTTTTTACTTTTTCATAACCTAAAGGAACACTTTTATTAGTAATAAAATATTTAACTCCCATGTATGTTTCAAACATACTGTTTTTATTTTCATGAGTTATTACAGAATTACGATATTTAATATTGTTATTAAAAGTATGGAAGAAAAATTTATTATATTCTTTGTTATAAGTTGATGAATATAAAGTTATTGTATTTTCATTAGCCAAAACTCTATTGACTGCTTGGTCACCTTTAAAATCAGTATAAATACGATAATATCCATCATCTTTTTCTTTAACTTCTTTGATTAAATCAGTAATTATTTGGTCATTTTCTTTTTGATGTTCTATTTTTAAAACTAATATATCACCAAAATTGACACAGACACAAATTGTGAACGCCAAAGCCATTATTGGAATAAGTAATTTTTTTTCTCTTTTATGTTGATAGTAGTAATAAATAAGTAGTAGCATCAATACAGCATCAATTATAAAAAGTAAAGCTTGATCTTTTCTAGCAAAAATTATTACTAAAATCATTAATATTGCCGACATGGATAAGATGTTATATAACGCGATTTTATTTTCTAAAACTCTTTTTAAAAATAAAGCTATCGCTAAAACATATAAAGGTAATAACGGAATTAAGGCTTTTCCATCTAAATATAAAGTTCCATTTAAGAAATAAACAAATATATTCATCGTAATAATTGCTATTAAAGCAATATTTAAAAATCTATTATCACGTTTTGGAAAAATAAGATTACAAAATAAGGCAATAACTACAATGGCTGTTAGTCCCACAGAATAAGGGCTATATAAAATATACTCTAAACCAAAATGCGGGGAAATTAAATCCATAATATTAACGGGAACATCACCATGGATACGTCCGCTTAGTAAAGCGTGTAAAACAGGCAATAATAACACACAGGACATTAAAATTGCAACGACAATTGGTAAAGCAAATTTGAAAGCCTCTTTAAAGAAATGTTTAATACCTTCTTTAGGGTACTTATTTAAATAAACATAAATACCATAAATTGCAATACCTGCTATCGCACCAACACTGTAAAAATAACTGGTCATAATGATTAAGAAAACACTAATAATTAATAATGGTCTTTTTTCAGTTTTAAAATAACTATCAACACCCATTAAAGCCATAATAACAAAAGGCATATAATTCATAAACATAATGTGACGATGACTCTGAAAAATTAATGGGCCAGCACACAAAAATAATACACTTGCAGCCAAACAAACGCTTGTTTTAAAATTATGATTTTTTAACCATTTATAAAATAGGACTGTACTTAAAATACCCATAAATATACTACTATATGAAATAAAATCATACATTTGAATATTTGGAAGTAAATAAGATGTTAAAATTATTGGACTTAAAAATCCATAATATGCGAAATAAAAGATATTTTGTCCGCCACCCAAGTTAGGTGCAAAATTGGGAATTATATCACCAGTCTGATAAAATAAATTTCTAAAGTATTCTGGAATTGCCCAATGTTGAACATTCCAATCAACCGTTGAGCCATACACAAACGTTCCATGTGTAACGAGGGAAACTACAACTAAATAAAGGACAACTAAAAGACTAACATTTAGATAGTCTTTTTTTGTAAATTTACTTTTATGTTCCCTATTTTTAATCATAATTCCGACTCCTGATTTGTATCATCTGTGATAGTACAATTAAATTGTAGCTTTTTTGAATGTTTTTGTCAACTATTTAAGTAATATTTTATACTTACTATACACTACCATTCCGTACTTACAATCCAGTTTTCATATGGATACATTTGTCCAAATTTATCATTAATAAAATCTTGACTACGATATATTGGAAGCATATCTTTGGTTTTTCTTTTTAATAAAGTTTTATTTAAAGTTACTTCTGGTTTTAGTTTATCTATTTCCTTCTTAGTATAGTATTTACCAAAATAATATAAATTATCTCTTTTACCGTATAATTCAGTTACCATACTACTAGTGATTTTATGATGTTGATGGCCATACTCACCATCGGGATTATGGGTAATAACAAGATCCCAATCTTTATATTCTAAAACTGTTCGCAGATCTTTTCTTATTTGCTTTCTTTCACTTTTCCAGTTACTGCGTTTGCCCATGACTTTATCTGGATAATCTAACATCAGTAATTTATCATTACTATAGTCCAGAGCATTTTTAATTTCCTCGACACGGACCTTATTGGTTCCACACGTTATACAAACTACTAGATAGTTATCCTTTATTAAATTCGCCCCACCCCAAATGGTTTCATCATCCGGATGAGCAACTATCATTAATTTATTAACATTTTTTAACTCTAATTTTTTTAATTGTTGTTTAACTGGAATCTTATTGCTAGAATTAGTAAAAATAAAAACTACTAAAACCGCTAATAACAAAGTACCAATAACATATAATGTCTTTTTCATATTATTTCTCCTCGTAAAATAAGTATAATACTACTACTAGGTAATGTCAAGTAGCTTGGCACGCCATATGTTATTTTTTACCACTTTTTGTCTTTTTTTGCATTTGTTTTTGACATTTTACCCCATTCTAAAACTTTTTCCGTCAGAAAGTGACAAGTTTTTAAAAAACGATTAACAAAAAAAATAATCTGTGATATGATTTAAATGGTAGAGGTGGGGACAATGAAATACGGTTTTAACAATGAAAAATATGTACAAATTCAAAGTGAAAAAATTAAAGAGAAAATAGAGGAATTTGATAAACTTTATTTAGAGTTTGGCGGTAAACTTTTTGATGACTATCATGCTAGTCGTGTCTTACCTGGATTCGCTCCAAATTCTAAAATAAAAATGTTATCAGAATTAAAAGATATTACGGAAATCATTATCTGTATTAATGCTAAAGACATTGAAAGAAGAAAGATAAGAGCTGATTACGGAATTACTTATGACATGGAAGTATTAAGGCTGATTGACGAATTTACTACTTTAGGACTTAACGTTAACAGTGTTGTTATTACTTTATATAATGGAGAGAGTAGTGCCGAAAAATTTAAAACTCAATTAGAAAAAAGAAATATTAAAACTTATACCCATACTCCAACTTTAGGTTATCCAACTGACGTTGATATTATTGTTAGTGACGAGGGTTACGGTGCTAATGCACATATAGAAACTACCAAACCTTTAGTAGTTGTTACTGCACCAGGTCCAGCTAGTGGTAAATTAGCCACTTGTCTATCACAGTTATATCATGACTATAAAAATGGAATACAAGCTGGATATGCTAAATTTGAAACATTCCCAGTTTGGAACTTACCTCTGAAGCATCCAATTAATATGGCTTATGAGGCTGCCACAGCTGATTTAAAAGACGTCAATATGATTGACTCATTCCATTTGGAAAAATATAATGTTACGGCGATAAACTATAATCGTGATTTAGAAGTTTTCCCGGTTTTAAAATCCATTTTATATAAAATTACTGGTAAAGAAATTTATTGTTCTCCTACAGACATGGGTGTTAATATGGTTGGTTTCTGTATTGATGATGATGATGTCGTTTGCGAAGCTAGTAAACAGGAGATTATTAGACGTTATTATAAAGCTTTATGTGATGCCAAAACTGGTATCGGCGACGAGGAAACTTATAAACGAATTAAAATATTAATGAATGAATTAGAAATTGACCCACATGAAAAAAGACCAGTCATTGATGCCGCCAACATTAAAAGTGAAGCTGAGCAATTACCAGTTATTGCTTTAGAATTACCTAATGGAAAAATTATTACTGGTAAAAGGACTGATTTATTAAGTCCTGCTAGTACTTTAATCCTTAATGTTATTAAAGAATTAACTAATATTCCTGATGAAGTATATTTATTAGCGCCTAATGTATTAGAACCTATTTTAAAATTAAAATCCAATAGTAAAGAAAGAAAATCTTTAAATTTAGAAGAGGTTTTAATTGCTTTAAGTATTTGTTCAGTAACTAATCCAATTATTGAAAAGGCTCTTCAAAAATTAAAAGAACTTCAAAATTGTGAAGCCCATGCCTCATTTATGGTATATAACGGTGATTTAAACACACTTAAAAATTTAAATATTAATCTTACATGTGAGCCAACTTTCTATTCAAGTAATTTATTTATGAATGATTAAGTACTTAAGGTACTTTTTTTCATGAAAAAAGAGAAAATTAATTCTCTTTAAAAATACTAAATGGATATCGATTCGGTATTGGTAATTCAAAAGATATTTTCTCATTAGTTGTGGGATGTACAAATTCTATTTTTTTAGCAAATAAGGCTATTTGGTCTTTTGTGGTATTACTATTATATTTTTGATCGCCATATAATGGATATCCTCTTGAAGAAAATTGCACTCTTATTTGATGTGATCTCCCAGTTTTTAAATTAATATTAACTAGCGATAAGTTGTCTTTATAATCTTCCAGCTCATAGCTTAATTCAGCTTTCTTACCGGCCTCTGATACCCTAGTTATATTGGTTTTACGGTCTTTTTCTAAGTTATCAATAAAAGTCCCGCTCGGTTCAATTTTATTTTGGACTACAGCTATATAAGTTTTAATCATTTTGTTTTTTCTTATTTGATCACTTAATCTTGAAGCCGCTTTACTGGTTTTTGCAAAAACCATAATTCCGCCAACTGGTCGATCCAAACGATGAACTAGTCCTAAATAAACATTACCTGGTTTATTGTATTTTTCTTTTAAATGTTTTTTTAATATTGAAAGTAAGTCTTCATCATTGCTATCATCTGCTTGAACTGGAATATTAATTGGTTTATCAATTATTAACAAATGGTTATCTTCGTAAATAATATTAATCATTACTTTCCCATCTTCCATATATTCCACAAGGTAAAATTAAATTATTCTTAGTCACTTGTAACCCAACTTCCCCGGTTTCCACTTTTCCACCATATAAGTTTATTAGTGAAGTTTTTAACATGTTACCTAAAACTATATTGGATACTCCGGTTGTATAAGAATTGATTAATAGAAATAATGGTTTATCACTTAGTATTTTAATACATGCTTCTAATAAAACCGCGATGTTTTTTTCAAATTTCCATACTTCTTTATTAGGTCCTCTACCATAACTAGGAGGATCCATTACTATCGCATCATACTTATTGCCTCTACGATATTCTCTTTCGACAAACTTTAAACAGTCATCTACAATAAATCTAATAGTTTGATTCTCTAAATGACATAATTTCATGTTTTCTTTTGCCCATTCAGTCATTCCTTTTGAAGCATCTACCTGAACTACTTCAGCCCCTGCTTTAGCGCATGCCATAGTAGCTGCGCCAGTATACGCGAATAAGTTAAGTACTTTAACTTCCCTACCTGATTTTTTTATTTTGTCCATCATATAGTCCCAATTTGTAGCTTGCTCGGGAAATAATCCTGTATGTTTAAAATTAGTCGGATTTACTTTAAAGGTTAAATCTTTGTAATTAACCGTCCAGTACTCAGGTAACTTTGTTTTAAAATCCCAGTAACCTCCACCCTTTTCTGAACGGTGGTAAAAACCATCTATTTTATTCCAATCATTATCAAAGTCTATTCCCCACATTGCTTGAGGGTCTGGCCTTCTTAAAATAAACTTTCCCCATTTTTCTAATTTTTCTCCATTACCGGCATCTATACATTCATATTCTTGCCATTCATTACTTATTTTTAGCATTCTAATCACCTATATCGATTATACAGAAAAATCTTTATTTTAGCAATTATTACAATAAAAAGAAGACAATTAATGCCTTCGGCTTTTTTGAAAGATTTTTACTTCTTCTTGTAGTTCCAATGTGTCATTTACGACGAATAACAATTCTTCGGTTGCTCGTGGGTTGCTCAAAATATCATGATATGATGATACAATAGAAAGTTGGTTTAAATTTTCCCCATAGTGCTGTTCTATGCTTCTTTGAGACGATACAGTAACTAAACCATCGGAAGGTTCATTATACAATAACTCATCTAAAATGCACAGTCCTATTCCTAGGAAATCTGCTTTTTTAAGAGCAAGCGGCATTGTTTTTTCATCAATACCAGTACAAACATTATAATAAGATGCTAATTGATGGGCAGATTTAATGTTTGAATCGGAAAATATATTTTGTAGCAAGTTTGGGTCGTATAATGAAATATATTCTTCTGGAATTCCGCCAGGCAGCGCAATATCATAATCCATATGAGAATTACTAACAATAAAATTATAAACGATTCTTAGTATATCGACTGTTCTATCGGTTAAAAATTGATTTTTTATACGTCTTACTATTTTATCGTCTAAACTTTCAAATAAGAATTTAGGTGATGCCATTAAAGTTCCTTTAAAAGGGGTTGACATTGTATAAAGATTCGTCTTCAAAAAACTTGTTCTATTCTTGAAATACTTTAACATGTCAAAGCACATAACTGCGCCTTTTGAGTGACCCAAAAGACAAGGGAAAAAAACCAATAGTTTTTATCCGCGGACACGCTGGGAAATGGACAGTTAATACCAAAAAAGTCCTAGATAATGTACCTTGTGATAACGACCTTATTCAGCAACATGAAGGATTTTGGTATGATGAAAATACACATTTTCCTTTTATTGCAGAATATGCTTATAAAGATAATATGGAAAAGAAATTAAGAGCATACGATAAAAGTTCTATAACTACAAAACTTTTTGCTGATTCGTTAGTTGAATTACTAGAATCACAAGGTTTAACCGATGTGGATATGATAGGAGCCAGTGTAGGAGGAAATGTAGCAATGCTCACAACACCTTCAAGCTCTATTGACCGTGTTAGCGTTGTTTCTCCAACTATGCCATTTTCTCTTTTGGCGGATATCGATGAATTAGAAAATATCAAAAATAAATCTATTTTAAATAGAATTGTATATCTTGTTTCTAAAATATATATGGACCAATCATATGGCTTTGTTCGCGATATGGGACAGACATTTAAAGATAGCGGCTATGTAAAAAATTTAATTGTTCCAAACAAAATTTTTATACAAGCAGGTGCCGTTAATCATGTTATTAGTAGAAATCCTGTCGATGCCTTCTTAGAATTCGCTATTGTTAAATCTGCAGAAACTATTACTAAAGCCACAGGCCGACCATCAGATGGAGCAGTAGTAACTGATCCTAATTATTACCAAGAACTTGGCGTAGACTATGAAGTCTATGATGATAATTACCATATCTATTGTGACCAAACTGAACACATTCTAAAAAGAGCATACGATAGTTTAGGAAGAATTAATACGAAAGTCCACAATTAGAGGGCTTTTTTTCTTTCAATAATAAAAAAGGAAAGGCAATAAGCCTTTCGAATCCCGAAATTATATGTTCTAATGTTCGTGTTCCATGAATTGACACTAGTATATGAAGCTCAGCCCCGAATGAACTTTTTGTTTCGGCATTCCTCCTTTATATTAAACATTATATGTAGTTTATTTTATTTCTTCAATAGTTTTTTTGAATAAAAATGGGGCTTTACAGCAACTTTTACACATTTTTGGGTTTTTCCCACAGGTTTAGGAGAATTACGCATATAATTGTTGGCTTTATTTCGGTCAAAGAAAAACCTTATAAACAATAAGTTCATAAGGCATAACTTTTTTGATTCGTAATTAACGTTTTGAGAATTGTGGAGCACGACGAGCGCCTTTAAGTCCAGGTTTCTTTCTTTCCTTAGCTCTTGGGTCTCTTGTAACAAACCCTGCTCTTTTTAATGTTTTTCTATAACTATCTTCATTGCTTTCATTTGCTTTGTCGTATTCAAGTAAAGCTCTTGTAATACCTAAACGAATAGCTCCTGTTTGTCCTGTAAATCCACCACCATTAACATTAACAGTGATATCAAATGTATTTTCATTATTTGTTGCAACTAAAGGTTGCATTAAGTCCATAACGTTTGTTTCATATGGCATGTAATCTCTTACATCTCTACCATTGATTGTTATGTTTCCTTTGCCTGGAACTAAAGTAACTCTAGCTACTGAAGCTTTTCTTCTACCGGTTCCAATAAATATTCTTTTTTCAGCCATCTAAATCCTCCTAGTCCATCTTAAGTGCTTGTGGTTGTTGAGCACTATGTTGATGTTCCCCTTCTGCATATACAAATAATTTTTTATACATTTGTCTTCCTAATCTATTTTTAGGAAGCATTCCTTTAACAGCTCTTTCGATCATTTCAACAGGATAGTTTTCTCTCATTTCTTTAGCAGTTCTTTCTCTTAGTCCGCCAGTATATCTACTATGGTTATAATAGATTTTATCATTTAACTTGTTACCAGTTAAATTAATTTTACTAGCATTAACTACGATTACATAGTCTCCACCATCAATATGTGGAGTATATGTTGGCTTATGTTTTCCTTTTAAAACAGTTGCCACTTTTGTAGCTAGACGACCTAAAGTTTCACCTTCAGCATCGATTACATACCAGTTTCTAACTACGTCTTCTTTTCTTTGCATGTATGTTTTCATAAATTTTGTCCTTTCTCCTTTACATTAGCAAGTTTTCCCAGAACTTACTGATGTGGGATAAATAAATGTACCAGTTACCATTATATTAAAAAAAACTATAAAAGTCAATAAAATTATATGCTTTTTATAGTTTTTGTATACTTATTTTATTAATATAAGACATCTTTCAAATATAATCCTTCTGGTGCGGCAGTTTTACCAGCTTTTCTTCGATCCTCTTGTCTTAAAATTTCAATAATATCTTCACTTTTTCTTTTGCCTTCACCAATCTCAATTAAAGTTCCGATCATGTTTCTAACCATATATCTTAAAAAACCCGTTCCTAAGAATGATAAAGTTATTTTGTTAACATTTTTCATATCTCTAATTAAATTTGTTTGGACAATAGTTCTTGTATAATCTTCTTTTTCATCATCAGTTTTAGTAAATGATTTAAAACTATGGGTGCCTTCTAAATATTTTAAAGCTCTTTCCATCTCAACTACATCTAATTTTTTATTATATTGATAAATATAATCTTTTTCTATTGGATTATATTCTCCCATATTAATAATATAAATATATTCTTTAGCTTTAACATTATATCTAGCATGAAAGTCATCTGCCACAATTTCAATATCTTTAATATAGATATCTTTTGGTAATAAACTATTTAAACCATCTCTTAATTTTTCTGGAGTTATATGTTTCATCTCTAAATCAAAATGAGCTTTTTGATTATACGCATGAACACCAGTGTCAGTTCTACCCGACCCTTGTATATCGACTTTCTTACCTCCGTTGATTGTTTTTAAGGCTTTTTCTATTTCACCTTGAACGGTCTTTGCTTTAGGTTGTTTTTGATAACCCTTATATTTTGAACCGTCGTATGAAAAAGTCATAAAATATCTCATGATAATACTCCTCTCATAATGATAATTATCATAATCGCTAAATGAATAACTAATAGATAAGTATCAAATAAATGCCATTTATTTATTCTGTAATTTGTTCTTGTTTTGTTTATTCCAAATAGTCTTAATGACATGATTATTTTTAAATTATTAAATCGCCTTACTGATAAAGTAACAGCAGGAACTATCATTCCTTTTACGGCGATAAACCATTCTTTAAAACTATTATTTTTATCAATTCCTCTACTAGCTTCGGATTTTAAGATATTTTCACCTTGATCAATTACTGTTGGAATAAATCTCAAACCTAATCCAATATTTAAAGCAATTTTACTTATATTAACATCAAAGTATTTTAAAGGTATTAATAACCTTTCAATACCATAAATTATTTCAGTTGGCGATGTTGTTAAAGTTAAAATAGATACATAAGCAATAATTAAGCTAGCATTTAATAAAACAGTTATCGCACTCCAAAATGAAAATGTCGCTAATAAAAATGCAATAAATAATGTTAATAAAATATATTTTAAGTTTTTTAAAATACGATAATAAACTACTAATGGAATATCCGTATTCATAATCATTATCATAACTAGTAAAGTTAAAATGCCAGATATTTCTAAATCACCAGAAAATAAGGTCATTAAAATGAATAGAAATGCGCATATTATTTTTGATAAGGGATTCATATCATGAACATTTGATTTTTCTGGATAATAGTTGCCAATGTATATTTTATTTAACATAGCGGTATATATCTTTCATTAAATCATTAATATCGTCCCTATAACCGATATCAATATTTTTCTTATTCTTAACTAAATGAGAAAATTCCATTATTTTTGGACATTTGATTTTAAAATTATTTAATCTTTCATAATCGCCAAAAACTTCATATTTACTACCTTCTAAAACTATTCTACCATCATTGATTACGTAGATATTATCAGCTACAGCATGCAATAAATCTGTATCATTAGTTACTAAAATAATGGTTTTATTATATCTTAATTTCATCATTTTAATTAATTTTAATAAATGTTTTTTACTAGCACTATCTAAATCCATCATTGGTTCATCTAAAATAATTACTTCCGGATTGAAGGCCAAAACCACCGCTAAAGCAACTTTTCTTTGTTCTCCTTTGCTTAATTCAAATGGTGAGCGATTTAAATAAGTGTCATCTAAACCTACCATTTTTAAAGAATCACTAATTCTTTTTTCTTTGTTCTCTACTTGAAAGTTAAAGTTTTGTAAGGCAAATGCTAATTCTTCTTTAACCGTTTCACAGAAAAATTGTCGTTCTGGATCTTGATAAACTAAACCAACATTAAATCTTATTTCATTTAAGTTTTCTTTTTTACCTGTTTCATTTTCACCAATAGTTATTACTCCACTACTTGGAAAAAGCAAAGCATTGATTAATTCTAAAATAGTTGTTTTACCGCTTCCGGCGGGACCAATAAATCCTGCTACGGTATTATCTTTAATTGTAAAAGTTAAATCGTTTAATATTTTCCTTTTCAAACCCGTTTTATTATTTTCAATATAACTGACATTATCAAATTTTATTTCCATAAATCATCCACCAACTTTTCTGAATCATAATAAGTTTTATCGATTAAATTATAAAATTTCAATTTATTTGATAAAGCAATTATAAACGGTAATTCTAATTTCGATTCATTGAATATTTCTTCGTTTTCTAAAACTATTTCTGTTTTATCTGATAATGCGACTTTCTTGTCTTTTAAAATAATTATATCAGTTCCGAATAAACAATCTTCAACATCATCGGTTATATTAATAATTGTCATTCCTCTTGTTTTATTTAACTCTTTTAAAAATTCTAACACTTCATTTTTTTTATCATTATCTAAATTGTTTAATCCGTCATCAATAATTAAGATTTCTGGCTCAATTATAAGGGCCGACGCTAAAGCAACCAACTGCTTAGCTTGAACATCTAAGTGATGAGGTTCATATTCTAAGATAGCTTCTAGGCCTAGTTTATTAGCTAAATTGTTTACTTTCTCTTCTATTTTTTTAGGTTCTAATCTTAAATTTTCTAAAGAAAACGCTATTTCATCAGCCACAGTTTCAGCAACAAAACCTGAACTAGGATTTTGAAATACTACTCCTATTTTTTTTCTTATTTTTCTTAAGTTTTCTTTATTAACTGGTAAGTCATCAATACTCACAAAGTTAGTACCTTTTATCAATCCTAAAATTAGTTTTATCAAGGTACTTTTTCCTGATCCGTTAGCACCTAAGATGGTTGTAAAACTAGCTTTTTTTATTTCTAAATTTAAATTTTCAAATACTACTATATCGTGATATTTAAAAGTTAAGTTTTCGATTTGAATTATGCTTTTCATTTCCATCACCACTTATTTATTATAATATAAATACCTTTCATTTACAACCCAAAGCCCCAATTACCAATAAAAAACACATAATACTTTTATGCGTTTTTACTCTTTTGAATTTTATAAACCATTTTTAATAATAATTTTGTTGGTACAAATCTAGTCATAAAAACTGCTAGTTTCATTTTAAAACTTGGAACTATTATTAATTTTTCTTTAAACATTTGTTTAATTGCATATTTAGCTACTTCTTCACTAGTTTCTGGCTTAATACTGAAACTAACTCCTGCTACTTTATTAAATTCTGTTTCAACTGGACCTGGACATAACACACTAATTGAAATGTTACTGTTATCACGCTTTAATTCTTCATAAATAGCCTCTGACAGCTTTAAAACATAGCTTTTAGTCCCGTAGTATGCTGCCATCAAAGGCCCCGGCATAAAGGCGGCTGATGATGCGACATTAAGGATATACCCTTGGTCTTTTTTCTTAAAATCTTCTAAGAATAATTTCGTTAAAGTATGAACAGTCTTTATGTTTAAATCAATCATATCTAATTCTTTATCTAAATTAGTTTTTGAAAAGTTTCCACACATTCCAAAACCGGCATTATTTATTAATATATCAATATTTTGTTTTTTTACTTTATTATATAGTTTCATGCAGTTAAAAGTACTTGAAACATCCATGGTAATAATTTCTACTTTAGTATTCAATTCTTCTTTTAAGGTTTCTAATTTATCTTTTCTTCTAGCTACTAAAATTAATTCATAACCTTCATTACTTAATACTCTGGCCATGTCAGCCCCTAATCCTGAACTCGCGCCTGTTATTAATGCCTTCATCATACCACTCATTTCTACCTATTTATTATATATCAGGGTTCTCTCTTTGTAAACCATAAATACAAAATACGACAAATTATTTATTGACAATTACGATATTTAATTATATGATGTAGGTGTAGATTATCATGATTGGGGGAGACGAAATGACTAAAGTAATAGTAAATTCAGAAATCGCAGTTAATTGTGATTGGCCAGAGGTTGAGGCCGAAGAGATTGAGCCAACATTTGAAGAAGAGGTTTATAGAATTGCACAAGATGCTGCTATTAATCCAAGTACATTAAATAGCATTCCAACAGATTACAAATATACTCAATTGATTGCCGATGTTTTAGATGGACTAGGATTGCAATTTGATTCTGATCCAACCCTAGCTGACGATGACGCTTTAGCAAAATCACGTTTAATTTGGTCAACCGAAAAAGAAGATATAAGAAAAGCTAAAGAATATGTGAAAACAAAAGGATTTTAATCCTTTTTATTTTGGCGTTTTAATTCTTCTATTTCCCTATTCATCGCATTAACCATTTTTTGTAGCATTGCTACGGTATCATAACTTTGCTTATTGCCTGTTCTCGCATTTTGTAATTGTTTATAAAATCCATTAGTACAAATTACTTGAGCGACTAGCATTAACCAGTTGCCTAAAGCATTTTGTTCTTCAGCCGTTGTATCATCTAATAATAAATAGCCAATTGTCACCGCGCTTAAAGTAAATATTTTAGGAGGAACATCTGGTATCATCTATATTCCTCCCCTCTATATAAGTCTATTTTTATTTGATTGTAATAATACAAAAAGGTACTTGTTGTACCATTATTTCCATTCTTCTTTAGTTAAATCAGTTATATCTAATTTTTTTCCATTACTTTTTCTCTCTTTCAATTCTTCATAATAACTACTTACCATCATACCCCTGCCTTCAGAAAATATAGACTAAAATTCAAAGTCTGTGCAAGCCCGTTAATAAACGCATATTTATATAAAAAAGATAATTAATTATCTTTTAATTGCTAAGTCTGGAGTTGAAGCCTTTATAAACTCATTCGTGCCCTCTATATATTTATAAATAAATAAGGATTTTTCAAGAGGTATTACATCACCATATTCATTTAAGATGTCACCCATTTGATGTTCCGCTAAATAATCAAGATTTTGAGTGATATCTTCTACTATTGGATAATAGTGCCCTAAAATATAGGTTATTATATCTTCTGCTAAAAATTCTTGGTTACCAATAAAACAATATCCCTCTGCCCCACCAATATTAAAAGCATTAAAAGCTAAAGCATTGTCAAAAGCTGGAGCAAGTCTATAACTAAAAGCTTTTTCATTATAAATTGCCTCAAGATTTTTAAGCCTTCTGTCTTCATTATCAATGATACAATCTCCCAATATCATCCTTATATATTGGCTTTTCATTAATTCCAAACTTTCTGAATTCATTCCCATCAAATTACCAAAGATGCTAAACATCTTATAAAAACAACTGCTTATATTTTTTTGTTGGTCGTTTGTGTTCACTTTAGGCCATTTATAATTTAATAAATTTATACTTATGTCGGCCTTGTCTGTTAAAAAACTATCTACTATACAACAATGTTGTTCGTCAACACAAGTAGAATTATATCCTAAAGCTACATTAACGACATCAATATGCAAAGCATTAAATATAGTAGTGGACAAACTTTCCATTACATCCGAATCTACACAAACTGAACTGTTATATTTTACAAGTTTATCTATGCCGTCATTTATCCAATATTTTTCACTGAAGCCACGAGGCTCTTCACCAGTTTTTGTTAAATCTGTTACGTCAATTCGTTCCATATGTCTTTTGCCTTCCTTCAGACTTTACGCGATCTTCAACAATCTCAATATTATCGGTAATTAAAACCCCATTTCCATGATGTAGCAAATTTATTTTTTCACTTTCAGTTATAGTGTTTGAAGCGTTATGAATACGTGTCGCAAAAGTAGAAAATAACATATTACTTTCATATGTTTTAGTTATTTCTGGAAACTCTGGAAAACCTACAAATCCAAGTTGAGTAGCAAAATCAACTCCCTCTTCATCATAAGTGAAATGCCAAATACCATCATAATTTAAATTGCCAATAAGACATTTAAATTTATCATCATATCTACTCCATAAAATATCAAAATTTGTCATAACACACCTCCATTGTTAATGTATTATAACATAAAGTTAAAAAAAATGCACATTTATATAAAAAAAAGATACTATTTAGTATCTCCCAGATTGTTGACAAAGTGGTATATTCAAAAAGAATATATCGCTTTTTGTTTAATC
>CAZIDO010000001.1:36174-60553 GCA_964538005.1 uncultured Muribaculaceae bacterium | reverse complement strand
CTAATTTAACTGCTTCCATTATTCCTGATGTACTGTTTGCTTTTGAATTTAATCTAGCATCACTTACGACATTTAATATTATTGGCGTGGTTATTAATGCTATTATAGCTAGTATTATTATTACCGCTAATAACTCTATTAATGTAAATCCTTTTTCTTCTCTCATATAAATTTCTCCCTACTTTCATTGTTTTTGTTTTTCTATTTTCATCTCATACACATTATACCCCCCCCCCCCCTGAGAAAATCAAGTCTTTATATACTGTTTTTGTAATAATATACAATATATGTACACCCCCGAGTTTAATAGTTGCTATATTTATTTTAAAATATGTTTGCAAAACTGCATATCTTACCGCCATAAAAAAACTACTTATAAAAGTAGTTAATATTTACCTAGGTCCCTTAAATTCAATCATAACGACGCCTAAAAGATGTGGTTTGAAGCGGCTCTATAAGAGAATAATATCGACCACACCTAAAGATGTTGGCTTTTACTTCATTCAATCCCACCGTACTTACATAGTATTCTTTTGCCCACAAAATTTCTATTTCCAAATTTTTATTTTAAATTTGCATGTTTTTTAAACAACATTACACTTTACTCCGCCTCTTTTTATCTATTAAAAAAGATACCGAAGCATCTTTACATTGTTGGATTGGTTCCTGGTCCAATTGGAACTCCTATAATAAACCAACCTATTACAATTACAATCCAAACTACTGCAAATAATAAGATAGTTGGAATTAATTGTTTTAAAGTGCCAAATACTGTTATTTTAACACTTTCCTTACTGTTATATTTTTCTAAAAACGCTAACATAACAATGAAATAAATAAAGAATGGTGTTAACCCTTTACCAACACTATCAGCTGCTTTAAATACAAATTGCGTAAAGTCTGGTGTAATATTAGCTTTCATAAATAAAGGTATTAAAATCGGTGACGCAATGGTCCACTTTGTAACAGCATCAGGAATTAAGAACGACATTACTACAATAATTAATAACATAATCATAATTAATGGTAGTCCTGTAAATTCTAATCCACTCATAAATGATACTAACCAAGCTCCTACAACTTCACCTAAATTAGTCCAATTTAATATACTAACCATTAATGAAACAAAGAACATTAATATAAATAAATACCCTAAATTATCAAATTCTTTTGATAAACCGACACTGAAGTCATTAGTGTTTTTAATGTTTTTAGAAATAAATCCATATATACCTGAACAAATCATCATAATAATTAAAAATACAAAGATAAATGCATCAGTAAATGGTGCTTTACCACCCAATAGTTGAGCGACATAGCTCGTTTGATTCATATCAAGCAGAATCCCACTACTAGGAAGGCCCGGAATAATAGTATAAATAAATGCTAAGAAAAGAATAACAAAAGTAACTGTACTAATAATTAAACCTTTTTTAGAAAAATGGAATTGCTCTTCATCTTCTATTGACTCTTTTACTTTCGGTTTTAAGAATGTTTCAACAATAATAGTTCCAACAATTGCCAAAATTAAAGTACTTGCTAACATAATAAATGAATTTGACCAAGCATTGAATACATAGTCTTTATCGACACTAACGGCAGCGGCTTGTTTAGTTAATAACCCTAGTTGATAATCATCAAAATTGAAAACCAAACCAGCCCCATACCCTAAAGTAATACCAATAAATGCAGTTAAGATACCTAAAACTGAGTTACGACCTATATACTGATAAATAACAGCTACTAAAGGTAAGATAATTACATAACTATATTCTCCAAAAAATGAAGAAATAATACCAATAAATAAGGTTAAGAATGTAATTACACTTGGTTTTAATTTTCTAAATGGAGTGAATATCGCTTTAAACAATCCACTTGTTTTACCAATCGAAATAGCCATTAATGAAATGATTAAAAGTACTAGCGGTTGGAAAGTTTTAAATGTTTGGACTGGTGAACTAAATAAATATTTTATTCCTTCTTCAGAAAAAATACTTCTAACTGTTGTTGCTGAGGTTTCTAAAGTTCCATTTACAACTTTGGTAACTTCACCTTCGGCGCCTAATAATGAGCATATCGCGCTTATTAAAATTATTGCTAAGGTTAGAATTACAATTGTAATAACCGGTCCCAATAAAAGTTTTTTCTTTTTCATACTATCCTCCTGCTTACTTTTCTATGACTTTTTTTAACTTTTTATTAAAATCAATTCTTGGTAACATAATACTACGTCCACACCCTAAACATTTTATTTTAATGTCGGCTCCAAGTCTAGTTATTTCCCACTCATTTATTCCACAAGGATGAGCTTTTTTCATAATAACTTTGCTGCCTACTTCATAATCATTGTTCATTATGAACCACCACCTGTGGATATGGAATATCTAAATTATGTTCATCAAATGCTAATTTGATTGATTTATGTATTTCCCTTTTTAATTCAAAGTCTTTTAAGGGTTCACAGTCAGCTACCATACGATAAACAACTGAACTATCGCTCAACTTTTCAACACCTAATAGTTGAACATCTGAAGTTAAATAAGTAATTCTTCGACTTAAGTCTTCACATACTTGTTTTAAAATTTCTTCAACCGTTAATAAATCGTCTTCGTAAGAAACGGATAAATCAACTACACATTTTGAAGGATGAATACTATAGTTAATTACTTCAGTAATCATTCTATTAGCAATCATTTTTATTTCTCCTGTATACGATTTTATTTTAGTGTTTTTCATTCCAAGTTCAATAACATCGCCTCTGAAAGTCCCAATTTGAATATTATCACCAATATCGTATTCATCATCTAAAATAATTGAAAATCCAGCTAAAAAATCTTTCAAAGTATCTTGCAAGGCAAGACCTGCTACTACTCCAACTGCTCCTAATGAGGCAATTAGAACTTTAGTATCAATCCCCCAAACACCCAAAATCATCAATACAGCAATTATCATAGTTACATATTTTAAAACATTAACAACTAAGTTCATAATAGTTATTGATTTTTTATGAACTCCAAATTTCGAACTCGCTTTAAATGTTTTAATTATTATTTGTTTGATTAGCAAATAAAATAAAACAGCAATTATTATGATAAAAATTGGAGAGATTATTTCTTTGGTTAATAATTTTTCTAACATATAATCATTCCTTTATATCTAATATTTCCAATATACGGTTTAAGTCAGCATTATTGGCAAAACTAATTTCAACTTTTTTATCTTTAATTTTTACTTTAGTATCTAAATGATTGCAAAGTAATTCTTCGACATATTTATATTCATTATTATTTTCACGTTTAATAGCTTTTTTACGTGGGGCATTTTCGCTTATTTTTTCTAAATCACGAACCGGCATTTTGTTTTCCACAATATTATGCGCCATCTTGATAATTTCTTCATCGTCCTCTAGTTTACTTAATACTCTGGCATGTCCCATTGTAAGTTTATTCATGGCAATCATATTTTGAACTTCTAATGGCAACCTTAAAATACCAATGGTATTAGTTATATGACTACGACTTTTACTTACTTTTTTAGAAAGTTCATCTTGAGTTAATTTTAATTGTTCAATTAAGTTTTTATATGCTTTGGCTTCTTCTAGTGCATTTAAATTTTCTCTTTGCAGATTTTCAAGTAACGCAATTTCAGCCATTTTTTCATCAGTTAATTGTCTAATGATTGCTGGTATTGTTGTTTTTCCAGCTATTTTACTAGCCCGTAAACGTCTTTCACCCGCTATTACATCATAACCTTTAATACTCTTTTTAACAATTATTGGTTGAAACACACCATTTTCTTTGATTGAAAGCGCTAATTCATTTAAAGCATCTTCATCAAACACTTGTCTTGGTTGATATGGATTTGGCCTTAGTTCATCGACGTTTAATTCAATAATTTCTTCGCCTTTAGTGTCTTCATAAATTTGTTTTTCAAACTCTGTAACATTTTGAACATTTAAATTATCTAAGTCAAATAATTGTTCTAAACCTTTCCCTAACGCTCTTTTTTTATTTTCCATTGCGTTTAATCACCTCTTTGGCTAAATTTATATATGCTTCAGCTCCTCTACTTTTAGGATCATAAGCAATTATTGGTTTCCCATGACTTGGCGCTTCTGAAAGTCTAACCAGTCTTGGAATTATTGTATCATAGACTCGTTCTTTAAAATAACTTTTAATATCTTGCACAACCTCTAATCCTAAATTCGTACGATTATCTAGCATTGTTAATAATACGCCTTCAATATCTAAAGTTGGATTTAATGTTTTTTGGGCTAACATAATTGAATTTAATAATTGCATGATTCCTTCTAAAGCAAAGAATTCACATTGAACTGGAATAATAACTGAATGTGATGCCGTTAAAGCATTGGTTGTTAAAATTCCTAGTGAAGGTGGACAGTCAATTAATATATAATCAAACATGTCCTCTGCAATGTTTAAATGTGTTTTTAATTGGTTGTTCTTAGAAAAAGTTGGATCCATACGACTTTTTTCCATTAATTCGATATCGGCTCCCGCTAAACTAATAGTGGCCGGAATAATATATAAGTTTTTAAATTTTGTTTTTACAATTACATCTTTTAATTCGGCTTTGCCAATTAATAAATCATATATACTATTTTTAATATCGGCTTTTTCTACGCCAAGACCCGTTGTACTATTACCTTGAGGATCTAAGTCAATTAGTAAAACCTTTTTACCTAAAACGCCTAGTGAGGCTGACAAGTTAATACTTGATGTTGTTTTTCCAACCCCACCTTTTTGATTAACTAATGCAATAACCTTTCCCATTTATACCACCATTTTCTATAATTTATAGCTATATATATTTTATCATAATATGACTTATAAATCTATGCAAATATTCATATATAAAAAAAATACAAGGGAATTTTTTGTTTTTAAAGGCTTTTTCCCTGTATTATTTCTTTTTTGTTTCATCATACTATTTATATGAATATTAAAATCTATAATTATGGAACATTAGTGAGTTAAAAGACATCTGTTTAAAGTCTTTGTAGTTCCTTGCTGATTTCCTGATTTTGCGTATGTTTCTTCTAAATCAAAAACACTATTTTTATATGTATCATATGCTAAGACATAATTTTCTTCTTCTATTGCTTTTACACAAAAGTCAATTATATTTCCATATATATCCCTATAAATTGCATCACAATCAGGGTGGTGTTCTATGGTTTCTACAATTTTTGGAGCGATCTGGTAATAATACTCTATATCTTCTTTTGTTACAAAAGTATCTCTAAACCACCTCAGCAAAGAAAGTTCATAGCAATTATCATCAAAATCTTCTTGAAAATGGTTCATACATGCCGGGGTCAAATAGCATCCCCCAGAAGATGTTTCTTTTTCTCCATCTATTTTAGTTACTGTTTGATATGTTTTTTGCTCTGTGTCCACCTTAATGTGAATTGTATCGTGTGGTTTAGTTTTACTATCTGGAGAATAAATATCTATTTTCGCACCTTTACCATTTCCATATTCTGTAACTTTAATTTCTTTTCCCCTTTGATTTTTTGTCATTCCATACCACATTCTTCAATTTGTTTCTTCCTTAAAAGCATAATCTCCCACGCCCATATAACCACTTCATCTGAAAGTTCATTTTCATTACCAAGATTAGAATCAAATAAAAATTTTTCTTTTAATATATCCAGTCGATTATAAACGTCTAGTATTTCATCTGAGTCAATAGAGCTAATAGCATGTGTCAATTCAAACTGAGCTCCCCATTTTATTATAATATCCAATAACTGCTTTATTTCTGCATGTGCGTCACTGTAAGTTTCCAAGGCTCCCATTATAGAAAGAGGGCCGATTAGCCTGGCAAAAGCCATTTCAATTTCACTTTTTTGTTTTACTTTCTCCCTTGAAACATTAATTTTTTTTGCCATTTTTTTCCTCCTATTAAATACTTTATATCATATTTTTTATTAATATTCAAGCAAAATTAAGTTTATTTAAGACAAAAAGAAAAACTGCATTATGCAGCTTTGTTTTCTTCTTTTTTGAATCCATATTTTTCATTGAATTTTTCAACACGACCAGCTTTTTTAGTTGCGCCTTGTTTTCCAGTAAAGAATGGATGACATTTGTCACAAACTTCTAATTGTAATTCAGCTTTGTTTGATCTTACTGTGAAAGCATTTCCACAAGCACAAGTTACTTTTGTTTCCAAATATTCTGGATGAATGTCTTTTTTCATATTATTTCTCCTTCCGCCATGACATAATTCATGTCATAGAAATTGATTGCTTATATATTGTAACAAATAAAACCTAAAAAATCAAGAGTTTAATAATGTTTTGTTGACTGCTGTTATTATTTCACCGGCAATTGCCTTATACCCTTCTTTTGATGGATGGATATCATTTTCATTTGGTAAGAACTGCGGATTTTCTTTGAACATCGTTGCTATCTCAATATAAATGATATCATGGTCTTTACATATTTCTTCGTATTTCTTATTTAAATAACTAAAAACATTGTCAGTTTTTTTACTGTTTAAATAAGGATACGGGTTATAATAGCCGACTAAAACTATGTCTTCTTTGCAATATTCTCTCATTAAATCAAGTAATTTATCCAAATCTTTAGTTAAATCATCTATATAATTATATAATTGACTATAATCAACAGGCTCCTCCGTATTTAATTTATTTAAGATATCATTTGCTCCAATTGATACTGTTACTAAATCAGCTTTTATTAAGGCATTTTGCAAAGTTATTTGTTTATCTTTAACGGTTATTTTCCGATTATCTTCAATAGCATTTAATAAATCAGTCGTTCTATATCCTTCCTCAGCATATTTATTGATGTAGGTCTCTAATAAATTTTTATTTTTTAGGTAGTCTTTAACATACCCTGTATATCCTTTAGTGTCTTTTCCGTAAGCCCCTTCACCGCTCGCTAAAGAATCACCAAGGGCTAAATAATAAACTTTTTTATCTACATTACATAGATAAATTAAAAATACTGCTAAAACAATTAAACAAGAAACTAATATTTTTTTCATAACTCACTCCTTAAAAAAAGTAGACCTTAATCTACTTTAATTATATTGGGGAGTTTTTAAATTATACGTCTTCTAATTCAATTTCTACTCCAACCGTTTGAAGTTTTTTAATAATATTCTCATATCCTCTTAAAACATGTTTTACTTCGGTAATTGTCGTTTCGCCTTCAGCGCATAAGGCTGCTAAAATAAGGGCAGCTCCAGCTCTTAAATCCGTCGTTATAACCTCGCCTGATTTAAATTTAGTTGGACCCTTTATTTTAATTGTTTGGTTTTCTACTTCAATTTCTGCTCCCATAGCTCTTAAATACGGTACATTTTGAAATCTATTTTCATAGATTGTTTCAGTTACTAAGCTCTCTCCATCGGCTATGGTTAATAATGAAGTAATTGGTTGCTGTAGGTCGGTCGGGAAACCTGGATAAGTTTCCGTCACAACATTTATAGCTTTTAAATGTTCTGCTTTACTAGCCACTACATAGTTTTCACCATTTTCTATATTAGCACCCATTTTTGATAAAATATCTGTTAAGCTGGCAAAATGTTCAGGTATAACATTATTTATTTTTAAATTTTTACCCGCCATGACTCCAGCAATAATATAAGTACCGGCTTCAATTCTATCTGGAATAGTTTTAATACTGCCACCAGTTAATTTTGATCCACCTTCAATTATTAAAGTACTTGTATCTTTACCAAATATTTGCGCTCCCATATTATTTAAAAAATCAATAACATTTCCTACTTCTGGTTCACGAGCAGCATTAGTAATTGTTGTTTTCCCTTCAGCACATACGGCTACTAATAAAATATTGATAGTAGCTCCAACACTAGCAAATGCTAAATCAATGTCAGCACCTACTAATTTATCAGCAGTAATAACGTATTTGTCCTCTTCTTCAGTTACTTTAGCCCCTAGTTTTTCAAACCCTGAAAGGTGTAAATTTATTGGTCTGGCGCCTATTGAACATCCACCAGGAAAATACATTTCAGCATGTTTAAATTTTCCTAGTAAGGCCCCCATAAAGTATGAAGACGCTCTAAGAAGTTTAGATTGCTCTAAAGTAATTGGTTTATTTATTAAATTCGCGGAATCAATTGTTATTTTGTCGTTTTCTTTTTTAAAGTCAACACCTAAATAATTAACGATTTGTTCTAACGCTTTGATGTCTGAAATATCTGGAACATTATTTATTTCCACTTTATCAGATAGTAAAGATGCCGGAACTAAAGCCACTGCACTGTTTTTTGCACCGCCTATTTCTATTATCCCACTTAATTCACGATCTCCATTTATTTTTATTGTTTCCATTTTATCACGCTCACTATATTAGCCTATGTTTTTAATTTTATTTTGTGTTTGCAAATTACTAATTATTTATTATACACCTATTGAATCTGTTTTAAAAGAAAATAATTTGAATTCTAATAATTTGCTTTAATTGTAATTCTTTTATGGTCGCTTATTTTTCCTTCGTTACTTGTCCAAACTTTAGTTAATTCAAAACTATTTGGTATAAATATATGATCGGTTTGTGCACTAAATTTTCCATTGAATGTCTTTTCTGGTTGTTCAATATATTTTAAGTTATACTTTGCTGCTTCTTCTTTAAATCCTTTAAAATATTTGGGATTACCTAAAGTGTTGAAGTCCCCAGTCAAAATAATATTATGTCCATTTAATTTTTTTATGATGTTTAGTATTTGTTTTAATTGTCGCTTTTTAGTATATGGTAATAAAAAATCTAAATGGGTATTAATTATTGTGATGTTTGTTAAATAAACGATAGTAGCAATTCTTGGAAAAACTGTTAAATAACTTCTACTTCCTTTTTTTGTTGGTTTTTTTGATAACCATATGGTTTCCGTTTTTAAAGGTTTTTCTTTAGTCATTACAACCACACATTCATTTAAATGTTTGGCCGCTTTCCCATACCGTTCTTCACCAGAAAAATAATATTTATTTTCTAATAGCTCTTCTAATCGTTTTCGATAATCTTTGGTCATTTCTTGGGTACAAAAAACATCATAATCGTTTTCAATTATTTGTTTTGCTAATATTGGTACATAATGTTTTCCATCATAAAAAGCAAGGCTAATATCATGTCTTAGGTTTTGACTAGCAACGACTATTTCCATATTATCACCTTTTTATTTAGCTTTCCCGTATGAACCTAACAACTTATTTTTATAAGCAACGGCTTGTTTAATAGCTTTCTCGCCAGCTTTAATAATTTTTCTTGGGTCATAGGTTTCTTTATTTTCATTTAAAAATTGTCGAACTGCATTTGCCCAAGCAATTTGCAATTCAGTATTAATATTAACTTTGCAAACGCCACTAGCGATTCCCTTTAACAACATGTCATCCGGAATTCCAGTTCCACCATGAAGAACTAAAGGAACATTGGTTAATTCACTTATTTCTTTAGTTGTCTTAAAATCAATATGTGGTTTTCCTTCATATAATCCATGAATATTTCCTAAGGCAGGTGCTAAAAAATCCAAATTAGTCTCTTTAACTAGACGTTCACATTCTAATAGTTCAGCATATGCAATTTCACTACTAGCTACGCCAATTTTTCCAACTTCAGCTTCTACAGTCACGCCTTTACTATGAGCATAATCAACTACATTTTTGGTATTTTTTACATTGTCTTCGATTGATAATTGTGAACCGTCATACATAACTGAAGTAAATCCAGCGTCTATGGCTTTTTTACATGACTCTATGCTTTTACCATGATCTAAATGGATTGCAACGGGAATACTTATATTCAAATCTATTACTAAAGCTTTAATCATATCAACTACTACTTTGTATCCGCCCATGTAAGTTATCGCCGGTTCAGACACTTCAATAATTAGTGGTGTTTTACTTTCCTCTGAAGCTTCTAAAATAAATTTCGACCACTCTAAATTATTAGTATTATAAGCGGCTACTGCATATTTTCCAGCCCTCGCTTTTTTTAATATTTCTTCCATTGACTGTATCACGTTATCACCATTTTAATTATAACTTTGTTTGACACAAAAAGCAATTATCTTGCTAATTGCTTTACATTATATAAGGCAAATGAGTCCAATTATGATTAAAACTATCCCTCCAATGACTGTTGACATTTTTCCTACTGATTTTTTGATTTTGTTACCTAATGTTAAACCAACAAAAGTAAATATAGCACTACAAACGGCAAAGATAAATGCTGATAAAAGGTAATTTTTACTTATATTCGTTAAAGTTAATCCTATTGAGAAACTATCTAGGCTAACCGCAAAAGCAAATAAGAATAATTCTATTGTTCTCATTACTTTTAAGTTTTCTTGTCCTTTAAATGACTCAACAATCATTTGAATTCCAATTAAGGCTAGGACAACAAAGATAATAATATCCGGATTGATTTTTAAAAAGTTTAATATACTAGCTCCGACAAACATACCGATTATGGGCATAAAGAAATGAAACGCTCCAACGATTATTGATAATAAATATTCTTGTTTTTTAGGAATTCCTAAAGTTCCATACGCTAATGATAAGGAAAAGGCATCCATACTTAAGCTTACTGCTATTGTTATAATTAGTAATAATTCCATAGGCCCCTCCTATAGAATTTTATTACTGGTTATTTTTAATATTACTATAAATATTTATCTAATATTTCTTTAACAATTGACTTATATTCAACATCGGTGTTATCTTCAGCCTCAACTAAGCATAATGGCGGAAATAATACGCACCACCAATTATCTCCCTTACCTTCTCCAATGGTAACTAATAATGATTCATAATATCCTTCTTCATAAGTAACACCTTTATATTTTTTTTCCGGGAAATAATTCATACCAAAGTTAACTTGATAATCTTTATCATATTTTTCTTCATCTAAAACAGTTTTTACATCTTTTTTTACACCATTTAAATTTGCTTCAATTACTTTTTTAGCTTCTTCGCTATTTTTAGTATTTTTAAGTAGGCTATACATTTTAATTTCTAATTTATCTTTTACTTTTCCTTTAACTGCTTGGTCTTCTTCTGAGTTGCTATTAGGAACAACTCTTATTCTCACAGCATCATCAGGAATATTTATATTTTCAGCCATAACATCCGAAATTAAGAAATAAAAAGTACTGATACAGATTAAAGCAATTATTGTTTTTTTCAATTTTAAAACCTACCCTTCTAATACATAGTGGGCAGGTTTATTATTTTTTATTCACTTATGATAATTTTCATTGTTTATTATTTTATAACTACGATATATCTGTTCTAATAAAATAATTCTAAATAATTGATGGGGAAAAGTCATTTTGGAAAACGATAGTTTAAAATTACTTCGATTTTTTATTACTTCATCTAGGCCATATGACCCACCAATAATAAATGTTAAATTTGAATTACTTATTAACGTTTTATCAATTGTATTGGCAAGTTCAGTTGATGTTAGTTCTTTACCTTCAATTTCTAAAGTAATTATGTAATCATTATCTTTGATATGTTTTAATATTCTTTCACTTTCGACTTTTAACACTTTTTCAACATTGGATTCATCTTCTACTTCAATTATTTGTAATTTTGTATATTTTGATAATCTTTTACTATATTCATTAATAGCTTCACGGTAAAAACCTTCTTTGATTTTACCAACACAAATAATTTTTATCATAATTCTATCAATTCCGTTCTTTCTTTTTGTTTTGCAACAATGACTCTAGGGATTTTTTTATTTGCTTTTTCAAATGTTTCATATATTGTTTTTAAAGCAATGTCTGGATCATTGTTTTGTTCACTAAGATGGGCGAGAATTATTGTTTTCGTTTTTTCATTAACAAATTTAGTTAAATAATCAGCACATTGCTTATTGGATAAATGTCCGCTGTCGCTTTGAATTCTTTGTTTTAAATGATATGGATAACTACCGTTCATTAAAGTAACTATATCGTGATTACTTTCTAAAACATACATGTTGTGTCCTTTTAATAAACCGTGATTACGAACATTAATGTAACCAGTATCTGTCATGTACATTAATGATTTATCATTTGAAGTAAAGATATACCCGTTGGAGTCAGCAACATCATGAGATGTTTTTATGGGTTTGATTGTTAAATCCTTAATAGTTATTTCATCTTCAATATAATAAAATTCATCAATTAACATACCTAGTTCGTCATCCATTTTTTCAGTTAAATAAATAGTTGGTCGATTTTTCTTTAAAAAAACACGTAACCCATTTGTATGGTCAGAATGGGTGTGGGTTAAAAATATATTTTCAATCGATTTTGGATCAACGCCTATTTCATTTAAAGCATTTTCTATATAGGCACAGCTCATTCCAACATCAATTAATGAACGCGTTTTTTCGGTTTCAACATAGGTTATATTACCTTTACTACCACTTGCTAAAACACAAACTTTCATTAGCGGTAACCGCCTGGATATAAAATTGCTGGATTAACATGATGATATTTTGAACCTGTCCAAACTTCATAATGAACATGTGGTCCGGTCGCTGATCCGGTCATTCCAACATAACCAATTACTTGTCCTTTGGCTACTGTTTGACCAACTTTAGCTCCTATTTTTGACATATGAGCATACAAAGTCATATATCCGTTATTATGATTTATAACAACATAATTACCATAACTATAATGATATTCAGCAATCATAACTACGCCATTGTTAGCGGCATATACTTTTGAACCATATCCGGTACCAGAAATATCTAAGCCGGTATGTAATTCACGTCCACCACCAAATGGATTTGAACGATAACTATATCCGCTGCTCATGGTCCATCCACTATCGGTTGGCCATCCCCAATTGGTAAGACTTCCGACTGTTGGAATATATTTACTACCTTTAACAACTATTTTATTAACAGGGGATTTAATAACTTGCTTGCCTTTTGGGTCAACATAAGTTATTTCACTATTTACTTTTTGAACTTTTTGACTAACTCGTTCTAATCCGTTTTGACCTTCTTGAACGACTTTATCTGTTCCTATTACTTCTGAACTGTCGTATTTTTCTTCGGTACGATATGTACTTTCAATATCTTTAACAACATAACTTTCCGAAACAACACTTATTTGCGGATTTGTTTCGGCGATTTTTAGTTGTTGGCCTGGATATAACAGATTAGTTTGACTTGTTAATTTTTCATTTGATACCAGCAACTCTTCGGTACTGATTTTATTATTGAATGCAACCGTTTCGATGGTATCTCCTGCTTTTACGCTGTATGTGCTTTCGTGCATTTCTTTACCATATAGTAACAATTTAGCTAAATCAGTAGTGTTTGTATATATTTTTTTATCAACAGGGACTTTTACTTCTTTAACTGTAATATCTTCTTTGACATAAACATTTTCTAGATTTTCACCAGTTGCTTCTATTTTTGCTTGATTACCTTCAATATATAATTTATATTTGTCTTTACCAACAAAGGTATCAATTAAGGTATTAACAGCATTTTTAAAAGTACTTGTTTTTAAAACATATATTTTCGTCGTGGTAACTTTATCGTCATCACCTTTTTTCTTAATAGCCATTTCATACCCTTTTACAGTAAAAGGCGCTTCTTTATTTATTTTTTTATAAATATCCTTAACTGAAGTTATTTCACCCGAGTAAGTGGTTATTTTTTTTATTTGTAAGCCATTGGGTGCATATACTTGATCAACTTTATACTTATTTTTATAGTATTCGCCATTTTTATCAATATATTTTTCTAATTCTGTTTTGGAAGTTATAGTTCCTAATATTTCATCATTCATATAAACTTGATAATAAGCGTTGGGCTCTAAATTCTTTTTATATCCAAACCCTAAAACACATACAGCTGATAAAACAATAGCAATTAATAACCATAATGATAGTTTTTTCATTTTTTTCACCTACTCTTTATTTTGTTCTAGATTGAAGAATGAACTAGTATTTCGTTTAAACAATAGTTCAACAGTTGCCGTTGGTCCATTACGATGTTTAGCGATAATAAATTCTGTTTTACTAGTATCTATATCAGTTGCTGCTTCTTTATTATAATAATCATCACGATATAAGAAAGAAACTATATCGGCATCTTGTTCTATTGACCCTGATTCTCTTAAGTCTGAAAGCAAGGGTCTTTTATCTTCTCTTCCTTCAACGCTACGCGAAAGTTGCGCTAAAGCAATAACAGGAATGCTTAATTCCATCGCCATTGTTTTTAAGGCTCTGGAAATTTCTGATACTTCTTGTTGTCTTTGACCAGCATATTTAGCACTACCACTGATTAATTGAAGGTAGTCGATTAAAACTACATCTAAGCCATCACTTGAATTAGATAATCTTCGGCATTTTGCTCTAATTTCACTAACAGTCATACCTGGAGTATCATCGATAAATATTTTTGTGTCTGCTAATCGACTAATAGCTTCATTAACTCGTTTCCAGTCTTGGTGTTCTAATCTACCAGTTTTTAATTTATTAGATTCTATTTGTCCGACAGACGCTAACATACGGGTAACTAATTGTTCTGCTCCCATTTCCATATTGAATACTGCTACGCTTTTTTTAGCATTAATGGCAATATTGGTAGCAATATTTAAAGCAAATGCTGTTTTACCCATAGCTGGACGAGCTGCAATAATTATCAACTCATTTTCATGTAATCCTTTTGTTAGTTTATCTAAATCATAAAAACCTGTTGGAAGACCGGTTATTTCACTCTTTTGTTTTGATAATTCTTCTAAGTCAGCTTGGGCTTTGAATAAAACATCTTGAATTGGTCTAAATTCTGTGCCTTTTCTGTTTTTGATAACGTCTAACATTTTCTTTTCAGCGGTATCTAAAATATCACCAATATTATCTGTTGATGAAAAACCGTCACCAGCTATTACTGTAGCGGTTTCAATCAAACTACGTCTTAAATATTTTTCTTCAACTATTTTTAAATATTGTGAAACATTAGCCGCCGTTGGAACACAGTTAATTACGTCCGTTAAATATTCAACGCCACCAACATTGTTTAAAACTTTTCGTTGATCTAATTCAGCAGTTACAGTTGTAATATCAATAGGAATTCCTTTTTCTGCTAAATATTTTACAGCATCAAAAATTTTACTATGGCTTTCTAAGTAAAATTGTTCTTTTGTTATTTCTTCTAGTACTGTTTCTAAAGCATATTTACTTAAAAACATTGATCCTAATACCGCTTGTTCAGCATCGATATTATGAGGCATTATTTTTTCATTCATACTATCACCTTCATTTTTGTAATTGAACTTTTAATTTTGCTATTACTTCTTTATGTAGTTCAATATCGACATTAGTTATTCCTAATGTATTAATTTGTGTATCAATTTTTATTTTTCGTTTATCTAATTCAAATCCTTGACTTTTTAATTCACTAGCGATTTGTTTAGTACTGATACTGCCAAATACTTGATCATTTTTTCCAACTTTGACTTGGAATTTTAAAGTTATTTTTTCTAACTTATTTTTTATTTCGTTAGCTTCTTTTAACTGTTGTTCAGCTTGTTCTTTTGCTGATTTTTTTTGATGATCTAATATTTTTTTACTTCCTGTGGTTTCTAAGACTGCTAATTTATTAGTAATTAAATAATTACCGTAGCCATCTTTAACTGTTATTATATCACCTTTTTTACCTTGTTTCTTTACATCTTCTTTAAGTATAAGTTTCATATTATCCCTCCATAACTATTTGTTTTATCATTTCAATTACTTCGGCATTGGTTTTATCTTTAAATTGAGCGGCTGCATCGGTAACATGTCCGCCACCGCCTATTTCATTCATTAAGTAAGCCGCACTTATTTTACCCATTGACCTTGTACTTACTCCTACTTCATTTGGACCTAATTTACCAATTGCAAACGACACTTGGACTTTATCAAAACGTAATAATTCATCGGCCAAGATTGCTAAATCAACTGGATCGTTTATTTCTTTTTCGCCCATGTCACATAGTAAGTATCCATCTTTAATGAAATAGCTTTTTTTAATATAGTTATTTCTTCTAATGGAGTCTTCTTTTGATTCTTTTAGTAGTTCTTGTTTTAAAAGTGGATCAACACCTAAACTGGTTAGATATGCAGCCATTTTAAATGTTTCTTCAGTCGTTTTTAAGGTATATGAATTAGTATCTATTTCCATACCTGCTGTCATTATTGTTAAAATAACCGGGTTTATTTGTTTATTTAAATATTTAATGTATTCAGCCATTATCTCAACTATACTTGATTTATTAGAATTAATATATTCAAATATAGTTTTTTCAATATGAACTGAACTATTGGTATGATGGTCAATTACAAATACGTCTTTAATTTGAGTTAACAATTCTTCTCTTTCAACCAAGGTTGGTTTTTGAGTATCTAAAACTATTAATAAACTTTCTTCATCAATTACCTTTAATATTTCTTGATGCTTCATGAAATTAACGTTTATATTATTATCTTCTAAAGTTTTTAAGGCTTTTTCGATTGAATAGTCTACTTTATAGTCTGGAAATACTATATAGCTTTCTTTATCAAAGGTTTTAATAATTTTTGATAAGCATATTGCACTGCCTAATCCATCTAAATCAGGATGTTTGTGAACCATTATTACAATATTAGAGTGTGATTTTATACTTTCTGTTAATTTTTTAAATAAATATTCCATGCCTTCACCTCTTTTATCATTATACTATAAAAAGGTTTATTTGTCTTTAATATATTAAAAAAACGATATACACTTTAGCTCATTTTGTAGGTATGAGAAGAGATTTGTGTATATCGTTTATTGGAGTTTTTATAAACCCCAGTAGAATAACTACTATTAAAGTAATTATTCTCGTTGCAATTTATAAAATTAGTTTTAGTATTTTATAATATAGTTCACTACGATATATGGCTGTAGATTGTTAAGTGCTGAACCTCCACCAACTGAACTTGTTGTGGCACTATTACCAGTAAATGTACTGGTTACAGTTCCCTTAGCGGTCACGGTATGGGTGTGGTCTCCGTTGGAACTAGTGGCAGCACTTTGTCCAGTAAATGTACTGGTTACTGCTCCAGACGGTGTTAAGCTATGATTATGAGATGGTAAATTAGCGGTAGTTAATGTGTTACTGGCACTTCCTCCCATTGAACCTAGGCTAGCAAAGGTGCTTGAATCTTTTCCTACAGCTACTCTTCCGGTTAAGTTAGGTACATTAAACGTTGTACTTCCATCTCCTGCTCCATAGGTTGTTCCTATTTTGGCAAATAAATTGGCATAGGCTGTTCTTGATACCGCTTGTCCGTTACAAGGAAGATATCCATTTGGGGTTTCAGAACTAGCATTTATTTTCATTATTCCTGGTGGAGTTGAATCGATATTTGTTACTGCAAATGTTGAAGAAACTGTATTAGTTGTATCACTTGATTTAGCTATAATATTTCTTGTTTCTAAAAATTTGATAGAAAATGAATTACTGGGAAAATTTGACCAAGTTGCTCCATTATCGGCGCTATAGGTGTTCATACAACTTGTACATGCCGCAGTTATTGTTATTGTTTTACTCTGAGTCCAGGTATTACCGTCTGAATCACTTGAAAAAGTAGCTGGGTTTATTAAATTTGTTGTTACTGCTGTTGTTGTAGTTGTTGCAACAGTTCCAACACCGCTTGTTACTCTTGCTTTTATATTATATGAAGTATTATGCATTAATCCAGTAAAGGTATATGGATTACTACTGGTTGTCCACGTTACTCCATTATCTTTACTATACTCATACTTTGATATCCCTGATGCCGCACTTGCATTAGAGGTTACTGTTATACTCTTACTTGTTTTTGACGTACTTACTGATAGGGTTGGCGAAGTCTTATCTATTTTTACTGGCGTGATTGATACTGCTGATATATTTCCTTCTTTATCTATTGCTCTAAACTGAATTGTTACATTCCTTTCTGCTGTATACAATATTGTCCCTACTCCATTTGTGGTTGTTAACGACCTCGCTGTCCACGCTCCATTCTCATACCATTCGTATCTATCTATCCCACTTCCTGTATCTATACTTGTTACCGTGACTTTTACATCATTACTTGTCCAGTTTCCATTACTTGAATTTGTTATTACTGGCGTGGTTGGAGCGATTGTGTCATTGGCCTTTGCTATATATGTTCCATTTGCATTTATATTTATAGCTGTACTTGCATTCCCTACTTTTGTTGATCCATTATACCAGGCATCTACTGTATATCCAGCTGCTACCGTTATACTTGGTAATGTTACTGAACACGTGCTTACTTGAGCTACTCCATTATAAGTTGCAGGAATTGTACAACTTCCTGATGTACTCCCAATTGCTGATACTCCTGTTCCTTTGGTATAGATTGCTACATATGTTACTTGTGATTTTGTTGTTATCGCATAATATGTACTCTTATTATTACTGCTTGTCATTGTTAATAATCCATTACTTCCTACTGTTGGTGTTGTTGATGATGAAGCTGTTCCATATCCAATTACAGTAGGTGTATTAGCTGGTGCAGTTATTATAGGAGTAGTTAATGTACAGCTTGTAGCTTGCACTGTGTTGTTATATACTGCCGGAATCGTACAAGTCTTACTTGTAGCTCCTACTGTATTTCCATTCGCATTAAAATTTGCTGTTAGTGGTATTGCTTCTTTTCGATATATTGCATATAGCGTTGTATTAGATGATGGCATGTTGAAAGAAGGAAGTCCTGTTGTTGCATCTTTGTTAGTATTCCATCCCACAAATGTCCAACCTGTTTTATTTCCTGTTTTAGTTAAGTCTACTCCTTTTCCTTCAGCTATATATTCATTGTTATCCGTGCATGAGTCTCCTCCATTAGTTGTACAGTCATATGTTAAAAGATAATCATTAGTTGATGGTACGTTACTTCCACTTGCTTGTCCATAGTTTAGATTTATTGTTACTTCATTAGTATTATTAGTAGGCGTTCCCACAAAAGCAGGATTATACTCAACCTTTACTTTTATTTTCTGTGATGAGTTTTTGAATAGTTTTTCTCCTTTTGTATATCCACTTGAAGTTATTTTAATTGCATCATTACCCCCACCACCAAAACTTATATCTTCTAGTTTCGCATCAAACGTTCCTTTATTCTCAACTGTTACTTCATATTCTACAGCATCTCCTTTTTCATACAGATTAGCTTCCATACTTGCTGTTAAGTTATTCCATGTTGGTGTTTTAGCGGTTTCTCCACTTCCCGTTTTTGTTCCACTACTTACATTAGTAATTCTTATATCCCATAAGCTTGCTATATTAGAGGTTCCATTTATCTTTAACCCAGTTTGAAAGGCGGCATATCCTACTGACATCAAAAAAACAACTGCCACTAAAGCAATTATTATTTTATTTCTCTTATTCCTTTCTCTTCTCATAACTACACCTACTTTTATATGCTTTCATTATATCGAATTAATCATTATTTTTCAACTTTTCTTATTCTTTTATTTATTCCCTTTTTCTTCCTTCTTATTCTTATTTTCATAATCCCCACCTCCTAATTTTTCAAGTCGAAGATGTTATCAGTTCTTTACATAAAAAAAGAAATATTACTGTTTATTTCTAATTTTGTCGGCTAAAGTTTTTATTTTATGAAGTCGATGATATAATCCCGATTTTGTTATATGGTGGTTTGTTTCTAAGCTAATAATTTCACTCAATTCCAATAAAGAAGCATCACGATATTTCAATCTATATGTTGCCGCGATTTGCTCGTTTTCATCTAAAAGATCTAAACCACCAATACTTTGAATTAATTCAATATCTTTAACTTGATTGTTTGACGTTTCAATAATCTTATCAACGTTAGCTTGTTCACAATTATTAAGTCTATTGGTCATGTTCTTGTGATCACGATATATTCGGATATCTTCATAGTATAGTACCGCTTTTACAGCCCCAACCATTCTTAAAAAATCACCTATTTTTTCAGCTTCTTTGACATAAACCATATAACTATTATCACGATGTAATAGCTTGCTATTAAGATTATAATCATTTAACAGCTTATTAATAAAACTAGCTTTTTCTTCTTCATTAATATTAAACTCTAAATGGTATCTTGAAGTTTTGGGATCATTAATACTTCCGCTCATCATAAATATGCCCCTTAGATAGGCCCTAGTTAGCTCGGAATCAGCCAAAATAAAGTCTTCAGGAATTCCTAATTTTAAACCCAAATCTTTTAAAATAAAATCTACCTTATTATTTATTTTCAAAATATAGAGTAATTTTTTATTATAGTTATAACCTTTTCTAACAATTATTTTAGGGTATACATTATAAATTTCTTTAATCAAGGTATAAATACATCTTGCTACACTGTTATTTTCAGTTGTAATTGTAATACTACCACCTATTTCAGCAGTACTTATAATTCCAGCAAGTTCAGAAATTCTTTCAGTCTCATCTGAATTTAATTTACTTAGCTCATCTTTAACAGTACTAGTAAAAGACATATTATCACCTCTAATCTATTAAGTAAGAAAGAATATCAATAGCTACACGCATGGTATTATGACGAATCCAATTGTTTTCCATTAATACATAATTATTTTCTATTAAATCAACATCAATGTTTTTTAAATTATTGTAGTCAATTTCTACTAAATCTTTTTGTTCACAAGTTTCATATTTTTGGACTATTTCGCTTGAAATCTTACCAGTATTAATAACTACCGCATCGACATGGCGTTGATCTAAATATTTATTTAATAATCGAACGTGATGACTAACAGCAAAATCATCAGTTTCACCTGGTTGGGTCATCATATTACAAACATATATAATCTTAGCTTTGCTTTTATTTAATTCTTGTTGAACTTCTTCACATATCAAATTAGGAATAATGCTGGTAAATAGGCTTCCCATACTGAGTATAATAGCATCGGATTCTCTAATTGCTTTTAGAACGTCCGGAGTTACTTCTGGTTTTTTTTTATAAAAAACATCAATTACTTGTCTTGGATCCTGAGTAATTACGTGTTCTCCTTCAGTAACGTTTCCATCATCCATTTTTCCCATTAAGGTAACATTATCCTCTGTTAAGGGGATAACTTTCCCTTTTAATTTCAATAATGAATTTAATAGATCGATGGCATCTGACATATTGCCAGTTATTTCATTGGCACCCGTTAGTAATAAGTTTCCTAATGGGTGACCATCCAAATCACTATAAGTATCAAAACGGTAATCTAATAATTTTTTTACTAACTCTTCCTCTTCTGATAAACTAATTAAAACTTTACGAATATCACCCACTGCTAACATATTAAACTCTTCGCGCAATCTGCCTGTACTTTTTCCATCATCACATACAGAAACAACTGCAGAAATATCAAAAGGTAATCTTTTTAGCCCTCGCAAAAGCGTACTCATTCCCGTACCGCCACCAAGAACTGCTAATTTAATTTGGTCCATTCTACTCACCTGCTTTTATACTTAACGCAGCTACTGTACCATCACTAACTGCAGTCGAAATTTGATAATATTCTTTATAATTAACATCACCTACAGCATATACATTTTTCAATGATGTTTCCATATGATCATTTACTTTAATATATTCTTTTTCCAATTCAACGTTAATGAAGTCTATTTTAGGTTTACCACCGATAGCAATAAACAAACCATTTAAATTCACAGTTTTACCATCTTGTAAAACTACTCCAGTTAAATTATTATCTTCACTTATCAACTCACTAATTGAACTATTTTTAATGATTACAATGTTTTCTCTATTTTTCACTCTAGTTATTAATGTTTCATTAGCTTTGGTTTCACGGCGAATAAATATATAAACCATTTCACAAAGGTCCGCTAAATAAAGGGCGTTAGTAAATGCTGAATTTCCACCACCAACAACACCTACCGTTTTCCCTCTGTAAAAAGAGCCATCACATACAGCACAATAACTGATTCCATTGATTTTATCTTCATTAATTAGATTAAGTTTATTTGGGGTTCTTCCTGTAGCAATTACTACATGTTTACACGTGAATTCTTTAGTTGTTGTTTTTACAACATAGTGATTACTTTGTTCAATTTTTGTTACTTCTGAAAATTCAAACGGTATTTCATTAGTTTTTACATGATTGAACATTTTTAAAGCCAACTCCGCTCCATTAATTGATTCAAAACCTAGATAGTTTTCAATTTTGCTAGTTTTAAGCATTGTGCCCCCCGGAGCATCTTTGTCAATTAATAAAACTTCAATGCCTGCTCTTTTTAAATATAATGCCGTCATCATTCCGGCAGGACCGGCACCAATAATAATTGTATTATAGTCTAACATCCACATTCTCCTTATCATTATATAGTTTACTAAATTTTGACTTTCTTGATACTATAACAAATATAATAATACCAATAATAATCATTCCAAGGGAAACTAACTGCGCGACTTTAATGTTGGTAAGCATTAAACTATCAGTACGTAAGGACTCGATAAAGAATCTACCGATTCCATACCATATTAAATATAAACTTGTTACTTGACCAATTTTAGCATTTTTAATTCTTCTAAAAAGTAGTAAAACGATAAAACCTAAAACACACCATATTGATTCATAGAAGAAAGTTGGAATATAATAAGTACCTCCAATATTCATGCCATCTATAATAAACTCTGGTAAATGAAGATTTTGAAGATAGGCTAAAGATGTTTCTGGTCCATGAGCTTCCCCGTTAAAAAAATTGCCCCATCTGCCTATTGCCTGAGCTATAATCAAACTGATTGCTAAAATATCTAAAATACGCATAGTATTAACTTTATATTTTTTACAATAGAAAAAGATAAATATTACACCCGCAATTATTCCGCCATGAATTGCTAATCCACCTGTCCAAATTTTAAATATGTCTATTGGGTTTTGAAGATAATCACCTATATTAAACAAAACAAAATATAGTCTTGCGCCAATTACTCCAAAAACAAAGGTAAAAAAAATTAAATTTAGCATAAAGTTTTCAGGAACATCCCATTTTTTTGCTTCTCTAATTGCTAATTCAGCACCGACGATAATTGCAATAAATATAAAAATTGAATACCAATGGATACTAATAAAGCCTAAATCAATAACTGAATTCATGTTTTAAGCTTCCTTTCTTTTGAATTTATCTAAGACTAATGTATCTAACAAAACATTCATAACCGATATTAATGCAGCCGCACATACGGCAAACCAAATTCCATATATTTGGAAATGAGGCGCTAACATAAGACTAACTATTTTTAAAATTATTAAGTTAATAAATGGATAGAAAAGTCCTAAGGTGACTCCGGTAATTGGTATGGTTAACCAGAATAGTAATGGTTTTATGGTTTTATTTAATAAATATATTATAATTGCGGCAACTAATCCCCATAATCCAAAGTAACTATTGTCAATATATAAAGTATTTTTAAACAATAATGAAGTTACGATTAAAATTATAGCATATCCAACCATTCTAATCACCCAGTCTAGCAACTTATAAGCCCAGAACATTTTACTTTTTTCATTAATAATGACTTTTTCAGTATTATTTTCCATTTTATCACCTTTTATAATTATATCATGGTTGCTAGTTTATTCGCAACTTTATATACATCAATATATAACAAAAACCTCACTTTAATGAGGTTTATTCACTTTTTAATTCGAATAGAATATCTCGAAGTTCCATTGCTCTTTCAAAATCTAAGTTTTTGGCCGCTAATTTCATTTCATTTTCGATATTGATCATCAATTTTTGTTTTTCTTGTTTACTTAATTTTTCTGGTTTTTCTTCGGCCTTTTCTTGATTGTTAGTAATTAATTCTCTTATTTCTTTGACAATTGTTCTTGGAGTTATTCCATGTTTTTTATTATAGTCATCTTGAATTTGACGACGCCTTTCTGTTTCTTTTATAGCTTTTTCCATGGCATCGCTAATATGGTCAGCATACATTATTACTCGTCCATTAGCATTTCTAGCAGCTCTTCCTATTGTTTGAATTAAACTTCTTTCACTACGTAAGAATCCTTGTTTATCTGCATCCATAATTGCAATTAAACTTACTTCCGGTATATCAATTCCTTCTCTCAATAGGTTTATTCCAACCAAAACATCATATTTACCTAAACGGACATCTCTAATTATTCTAGTTCGTTCTAAAGTTTTTATTTCATTATGTAAGTATGCTACTTTGATATCTAATTTTTTTAAATATTGGCTTAATTCCTCAGCCATTCTAATAGTTAAAGTAGTTATTAAAGTTCGTTCATTTTTACTTATTTGATTATGAATTTGACTAACTAAATCATCAATTTGATTTTTGGTTGGTTTG
>CAZIDO010000001.1:14992-36164 GCA_964538005.1 uncultured Muribaculaceae bacterium | reverse complement strand
AATAGGCGGATCTAACAAGCCGGTTGGTCTGATAATCTGTTCAATAACTTCTCCGTGACATTTGTCTAGTTCATAATCACCTGGCGTTGCTGATACATAAATAACGTTATCTAATTTTTTTTGAAATTCATCAAATTTTAAGGGACGATTATCCATTGCGCTTGGTAATCTGAAACCATAATCGACTAAGACTTTTTTGCGCGCTTGGTCTCCATTATACATGCCTCTTACTTGTGGTAAACTAACGTGTGATTCATCAACGACCAATAGAAAATCTTTTTTAAAAAAATCAATTAATGTTGTAGGTGTATCGCCCGGATTTTTTAAAGAAAGTTGTCTAGAATAATTCTCAACCCCTCTACAGAAGCCTGTTTCTTCAAGCATTTCCATATCGTAATTGGTTCTTTCCATTAGTCTTTGATATTCTAGTAATTTATTTTCTTTTTTAAATTTTTCTAATTGTTCTTCTAACTCTTTTTTGATATTAATTATTGCTAATTCAAGTTTGTCTTCACTAGTGACAAAGTGACTAGCTGGGAAAATAGTTATTGTTTTTTTATCAGTTAGTATCGCGCCTGTTACTAAATCAAATTCGCTTATTCTATCTACCTCTTCACCAAAAAATTCAATTCTAATTCCTTTAGAATGTTGGTTAACAGGAATGACTTCTAAAACATCACCTCTAACTCTAAATGACCCTCTTTTTAAATCAATGTTATTGCGTTCATACAACATATCAATTAATTTTTCTATTATTTTATCTCGGTCAACATTATCGCCTTTGCTTAATGCTAACATTTTTTTCTGATATTCTTCAATTTCCCCAATACCATAAATGCATGATACTGATGCAACAACAATCACATCATTATAATCTAGTAATGCAGAGGTGGCATAATGTCTTAATTCATCAATTTCATCATTAATAGATGCATCTTTTTCAATATAAGTATCCGTCTTGGCAACATAGGCTTCTGGTTGATAATAGTCATAATAAGATACAAAATAACAGACATGGTTGTTAGGAAATAATTCTGCAAATTCTGAATATAATTGTCCTGCTAATGTTTTATTATGCGCCAAAACTAAAGTAGGTTTATTGATTTCTTTAATTACGTTAGCAATAGTAAAAGTTTTACCAGTACCCGTAGCACCTAGTAAAACTTGCTCTTTTTTACCTTCTTTTATACCTTTAGTTAATTCTTTAATGGCTTCTGGTTGGTCACCATCTGGTTGATATTTAGATACTAATTCAAACATGATTAAACCTCCTATTTTATTATGACTCGTTAACTAAAATTATATCATACAAAACTAACGTTTGGTATTATTTTTATCATTATAATGTTTTTTTATGTTTAAGAAAAATAAAAAAGGTTAAAAGATAAAATATCATCAACCTCATTTATTAATTTTTTAATTTAAAATATTATATTATTTTATTTCTTTTCTTTTGAATAATTCTAGGCTACCAAATGTAAATGTTAATGCTACTAAAACATACATACAAATACACTCAATCGATGATAAAGAAATTTTCAAACTTTCTAAATCACCCAAGACTGTTGACGGACTAAATTGTAAGATAAATTGGCTATGTAATACAAAGTTTGCTAATAGTAAAAAGATAAAAGTCTCCCCGAACAAAAATGCTATGTTGATAGCCATTGTCCATTTAGGACTTTTAACCATCATCCCTATTGCGAAAAATACAGTTGTATATAATAACATCATTACATATTGTAAAGCAAAGGATTCAATTTGCATTGATATATTAAAATTTCCTAACCCGCTATGAATAAAATCACAGATTAAAGCAGAAAGTGCTACTACAATAAATAAAAATGTTGTAATTATATATGATGAAAGCAATTTCCCAATATATATTTTTGATTTACTTATACCGCTTGATATAATATTTTTCATTGTTTTATTAGCAAATTCCGTTGTTGCGTAAGCCGATATCATAACGGCTAAATATAATGGTAATGATGAAGATAGAGACTTTACTGCATCACTAGCAGTAGAATTGTTTCCTCCCATCAAAAACGTTGATGTTATGCAAGAACCAATAATTAATAAAACAATAAAATAAATAATTTTTTCAAATTTTAATTTATATAATTCTGAGCTTATAACATTACGCATTATCATTACCCCCTACTAATCCTAAAAAGTGTTCTTCCAAATCAATACCTTTTTCTTCTACTTCTTGAGATGAGAGTTCACTTATTAATTTCGAATCAACAATAAAACCATATTTGGTTGCTATTTTCTCCATTTCTCCTAAAATATGGCTAGAAATTAAAATAGTAACACCCTTTTCCTCATTTACTCTTTTAAGCGCGTTTCTTACATCAGCAATTGCAATAGGATCTAGCCCATTAATTGGTTCATCCAAAATCAATAACTCCGGATTGCCTAATAAAGCCATTGCTATGCCAAGTCTTTGTTTCATACCGAGCGAAAAATTCATTGATTTTTCGTTACGAACGTCATATAACCCCACTGTTTTTAAGGCTTCATCAATTTTCTCATTTTGATTAGTTAAGCCAATTAACTTTGCTTTTGTTTTAAGATTCTCAAAAGCTGTCATTTTTTCATAAAATGCCGGTGTCTCAATTAAAGAACCTGTTTTCAAACGTCCTCTTTTAATATTATTATCCTCAAAAAGAATAATTTCGCCAGAAGTCATATCGGTCATTCCTAGTAATACTCTCATAAGAGTGGTTTTGCCAGCACCATTGCGGCCAATTAAACCGTATATCTCTCCTTTTTTGATCGTTAAATCAATATTTTCAATAATTGTTTTTCGACCATATTTTTTTGTTAAACCCTTTGTAATTATTACGTTTTCAATGAAATCTCCCTTCTAATTTCTACTCATCAGTTGATTTACAATTATATTTTTCATTAGTTTGTTTATTAATTATTAACATGTCAACATCAGTTTGTTCAACTATTTTAAAAGTATAGTCAGTTTTAATGTTATTATTTTCCAGTATGACATCATAAATGATACCTTCTTTTCCAATACTGCCCGTTTGTTTATAAGTGCCCTTCATATCTAACCATGAATAAGTTTTATCACTATTCATAACAAGTTTTTGATTATCACACTCCCAATTACCAATAATCATTGTTCCATTTTCTACTGTAGATACTACAAATTTATATCCGCCGTAAATACTTAATCCAATAAGAACTATTAAAATGATAATTGCAATCAAGCAACCATGGCCTTTTTTCTTTTTCATTTCATTGTCCATAACGTACTCTCCTTTCATGATTATAATAGCATATTAAAAATCATTGGTCAAACTTAAACCTATGAAACTAAACGACTAAGTCGCTTTTTTGAAGATGGAATAATTAAATTTATTAATATAATTCAGGCCGTTGACAAAACAAAAATATAAAAATAATTGTATAATACTAAATACATTAAATGAACTAGTACCTAAGGAACATTTTGTAAGAAAATTAGATAACCGTATAGACTTCACTTTTATTGAGGAATTAGGAAAAGATTTATATAGTTGAGGAGGAAAACCAAGTATACCGCCGATGGTACTTTTTAAATTGATATTTATTAATATTGTATTTAGAATAAATTCAATGAGAAGAACGTGTGAAGAAAGTAAGGATAATATAGCTTATAGATGATTTTTAGGGTTATCTATGTATAATGATATACCAAATTATTCGACATGAAGCCAAAACCATATAAGGAAAGCGATGTATTTAATGAGAATGGAAACAGGCAAAGTAAAAGAAAATATTGATACTAAGCATATAAAAGAGATTTTAACAAATCTAGAAAGTGGATGTTTCCATAAAGGAGAAAAAGAAAAATTCTTTGCTTATTCACATCATACATTCTGTGATAAAAATGCCACAATGATTTTTGGGTGTCATAATTTAAAGAAAATAGCATTGTCGAGACGGAAAACCATCCACATAGTGGCAATATTTGTAAATTTTTATAAAATATCCTAGAAATTATAAAAACATCATCAAAAAAGCGATACATTCTTTTTGAACATATCACTTGATCAACAGTCTGAAACGACTTTAATAAATCGTTACTTCCTATTTGGTAATTCTTCACACGTCTTAGTAATTAGTTCTCTAATAAAAATTTTTATCGTCTAAATTTTCAATTAAGAACCTAGGTTTAGCGCCTTTATAAGGAATTTCAAGGGTTGGTTCTTCTAATAATTCACTACCAATTTTAGTTGGTTTTATTAATAATCGATTGTCATAAATGCCTCCGAATAATTTACCATTTAAATAAAGTAAATATTCTCCCATCATTGGACGACACAATACGTCTCCTAAATAATATAATTCTTGATTGACATAATCATGAAATTCTTTGGTTGTGGCCATAATTATTTCTCCTATCTGATTACATTATAACCTAGTTATTTATATTAAGTAATAATGTTTATCGATGAAAAAAGTAGGGTTACCTACTCCTTATCAATTTTAAATGTCACTTGGTAACTATTGCCTAAATCAATTTCATCTAAATCAATATAATAGCCTAATTCTTCAATTTTATCAGCACAATTTCTAATTAAATTAATTATTTGTCTAAAGTTACGAGCATTTTGATCAGGAACAGCCTTCTGTGGCATTGATTCCATTTGTGCAGGCGCTGCTTGTGTATATTGTGGGGCTGGTTGCTCAATAATTTCATCAGTTGGTATATTAGTAAGTGGCGGTTGAGCATATTGTTGAAGCGGTGCTCCATAAATTGGTTCTGGTTCTACTGGTGTTGGTACAGCTGGAACTAGTTCTGGTATTGGTGGTGACGTTGGACTTGGCACTGGTGCTACTGGTGTCAAAGTAGGCACAGGTTCAACTCTTTGTTGTTGAAGAACTTGATCAGGAACTGGGACAGCGGGCGTTGGTGCCGGAGCTGGAACTGGAGCTGGCTGTTGATTAAATATACTATCAAAACTAACTGCATTATTTATTGGTGCAGCTGGCGTTGGAGTTTTTTCATTCTCTATCATCATTCCATTAAAATTAACAAATTTGTTTGCTTCTGGCTCTGGTACAGGCGTTGGTGCAGCTGGTGCCGGATTAGGCGCACTTACCCCTTGTTTCATTAAATCTGATATGTCGTTTGGTTGTGTTATTTGATTTATATCTTGGGCTTCTTTCATGATTTTATCGATATCCATAAATCCCTGTCCCCTTTCTTTTTTATTATTAAATATTTCTTTGGGTTTGTTTTGTTCTTGGAGCTCCTTTGGTGGGTTAACTCTTATTATTTCATGGCTTGCTACCGGAATAGCTCTCCTTGGTTTTGGTGTCTCTTTAAATAAATTTTCAGCTGTCATTACTGGCTCTGTCCTAGGAGCACTTGGAATTGTATGTTGCTCTCCGCCTTCTGGCCTTGACTCTAATAATTTATTAATTTCTTCATCTGTTTTTTTAACAGTTAATCTTTCACTAATGATTCTATTCAACATCTGAACTTGAATACTTTTACTAGTTAGTCTTAATAATGATCTCGCATGTCTTTCAGATATTTTACCATGCAAAAGAGCATCTTGAACATGGTCGTCAAGATTTAGTAATCTTACTTTATTTGCAATTGTTGATTGAGTTTTCCCGAGTTTTTGAGCTAATCCTTCCTGAGTTATATAGCCCATATCTAAAATACGTTTATACGAAACTGCTTCTTCAATTGGTGTTAGTTCTTGTCTTTGAACGTTTTCTAATAGCGCAATTTCTTCACTATCTTTATCTGATAAATTAATCACGATAGCTGGGATGACTTCCCTATTAGCAATTTGACTTGCTTTGTAACGACGTTCACCAGCAATGATTTCATACTTATTGCCGATTTGACGAACAACAATTGGTTGAATAACGCCATACTTGCGAATTGATTCTGCTAATTCATTTAGTTTTTGCTCATCAAATCTTATACGTGGTTGAAATCTGTTTGGTAAGATATCTTGCATGTTTAAAACCAACAGTTGCCCGTTTTCGTACATAAGGAACCCCTCCCTTCTATTCTTTTATATTATCATACTATTTTTCGGGAAATAATTCAACCAAAAAGATGAATAAAAAAAACTTTATCTAAAAAAAGAGCCTATAACGGCCTTTTCTTAATTTCAGAATATCTTCTTGGATATTTTCTATTAGTAATTTGTTCTTTTTGAATTTTTATTATTGTACGACTACTTCCTTCAATCGGCAATAAAAATTTGTTTTCTTCTAACACACGAGAGTCTAATTGATTAAAAGCATTAGAGCTTTCTTGTAAATTTTCATTTCCTTTCATCGCAATAAAATATTTGTCCACTTTAACTAAAGGAATTGAATACTCTAATAAGATATTTAACGGTGCGACTGCTCTAGCGGTCACTATATCAAACTGCTCTCTATTCTTTACAGCATATTCTTCAGCTCTAGCATGGACTAATTTAACATTAGCTAAATTAAGTTCGTTGATAACTATATCTAAAAATTTAATTCTTTTATTTAACGCATCAACTAAGGTAAGCTTTAAATGAGGAAAGAATATTTTTAAAACAATTCCTGGAAAACCTGCACCAGTTCCAATATCACATAAACTTTCTTCTTCATTTAAATCAATTACTTTGGTTAAAGTTAAACTATCATAAAAGTGTTTTAAATAAACGTCTTCTCTATCTGTAATAGCGGTTAAGTTTATTTTTTCATTCCATTCGATTAATAAATTATAATAAGACGCTAACATATCTAGCTTTTTTTCGGTTATTTCGATACCAAGCTCTTCCACAGCTATTAAAAATTGTTCTTTATTCATGATTATAATCCCTCTTTAAATAAACCATTAATATTGATATGTCAGCTGGATTTACTCCACTTATTCTTAAAGCTTGACCCAAGGAAGTTGGTCTTACTTCTTTTAGTTTTTGTTTAGCCTCACTAGCTAGATTATGCATAGCATCATAATTAATATCATCTGGAATTTTTTTACTTTCTAAGTCATTCATTTTTTCAACTTCGCGCATTGCTTTTTTAATATATCCTTCATATTTAATAGCAATCATTGCTTGTTCTAGGATATCATCTGGGTATTCTGCTGATAGATATCTAGTTAAATCTTTAATATTAATTTCTGGCCTTTTAAGTAAATTATATAAAGTTAAACCATCTTTTAATTCTGGCGTATTTAAGCTAAGTAAATATTCATTATCACTTGGAGTTACTTTATTTTGTTGAAGTTCATCCATTAATTTAGATATTAAATTCTTTTTACTAGTAAATTTTTGATATCTTTCTTTGTCAATTAAACCAACTTGATAACCATATTCTCTTAGTCGTAAATCTGCATTATCATGTCTTAGTAGTAAACGGTATTCAGCCCTTGATGTTAATAAACGATATGGATCACGAATTCCTTTAGTAATTAAATCGTCAATTAGAACACCAATATATGATTCATTTCTTTTTAATACTAATGGCTCTTTTCCTTCAATTTTTAATGAAGCATTAATTCCTGCTATTAAACCTTGGCCAGCTGCTTCTTCATAGCCACTTGTTCCGTTTATTTGGCCAGCGGTATATAAGTTCTCTGTTATTTTAGTTTCTAATGATTGTTTTAATTGTGTAGGATATATAGAATCATACTCAATTGCATAAGCATACTTTAATATTTTTGCATTTTCCAAGCCTGGTAAACTATGAACCATTTGCTCCTGAACATCATAAGGCATACTTGTTGAAAAGCCTTGAATATAAATATCGTCATAATATAAACTTTCTGGTTCTAAGAAAAGTTGATGTTTTTCCTTATCACTAAATCTGATAACTTTGTCTTCAATTGATGGGCAGTATCTTGGTCCAATACCAGTTATATCATCTAAGCCCCCGTACATGCTTGATTTCGTTAAATTTTCATTAATAATTTCGTGGGTTTTACTGGTTGTATAAGTTAAATAACAAGGTTCTTGATTATCAATATCATACACAGGGTCCATATCAAAACTAAAAGTGTGGTATACTTTATCGCCTTCTTCTTTTTTAGTCTTACTAAAATCAATGGTTTTTTTATCGACTCTCTCTGGAGTTCCTGTTTTTAATCTTTTAATTTCAAATCCGTGTTTTTTTAAATTATCACTTAAATAATTAGACGGTTTTTCACCATGCGGTCCTTCTCTTCTTCTAGTATCACCCACTAAAATATCGGCTTTTAAATAGGTTCCGGTTGTTAAGATAACTACTTCTGATGTTATTTCTGTTTCATCTTCTAAAATAACACCGCCAACTTTATTGTTATTGACAATAATATCTTTTACTAATGCTTCTTTAATGTCCAAATTTGGGGTATCTTTTATGGTATTTAACATTTCTTTGGGATATGTTACTTTGTCAGCTTGAGCACGAAGGGCTCTAACGGCTGGACCTTTACCACTATTAAGCATTTTAATTTGAATTAAACTCTTATCAGCGTTTTTACCCATTTCTCCACCTAAAGCATCTACTTCTCTAACAACAATTCCTTTAGCACTTCCACCAATAGAAGGATTACATGGCATGTCGGCAATATTTTTAATATTTCCCGTTACTAATAAAGTTTTATGACCTAGCCTAGCACCAGCCAAAGCCGCTTCACAGCCAGCATGTCCGCCGCCTACTACAATGATTTCATATTCCATATATACTCCTACTTTCCGACACAAAAACGACTAAATAATTCATCGATTAGTTCTTCTTCATAATTTTTTCCAATAATATTACCTAATAAGTTCCATATTGTTTTTAAATCAATTTCAATCATATCCAAAGTAAAGCCATCTTTTAATCCTTGTTTTACTTCAGTAATGGCCTCATTTATTTGATTTAGAATTGCTAAAGAACGAGCGCTTGATAAATAACTTAAATCTTCCGTTTCAATCTTTTCTAAATTGAATAACTCTTTTATTTTTTTAGTTAATTTATCCATGTTTATATTTTCAGTTGCACTTATATAAACTGTATTTTCTAACGTTTCATCTTTTATTTTTTTAGGCAAATCATATTTATTTATAATAGTTATATAGTTTCTTCCATGCAATTTTTCAATTATTTTTTTATCTTCTTCTGATAATTGTTCGTTATAATTTAAAACTAATAAAACTAAATCGGCCTCGTCGATTAATTTTAAACTTTTCTCAACACCAATACTTTCGACTTTATCATCAGTTTTTCTAATTCCAGCAGTATCAATTAAATTTAAAATTAGGTTATCTAAAACTAAAGTAACTTCAACTAAATCGCGGGTTGTTCCTTGAACTTCCGTTACTATGGCTTTTTCTTCACCTACTAAATTATTTAGTAAACTGCTTTTCCCAACATTTGGTTTCCCTATAATTGCGGTTTTTATTCCATTTTTTAATAATTCACCGTTTTTACTTTCACTGATTATTTTTTTGATTTTAGATTCTAATTTAAACATACTATTTTGAATCTTTTCGGTAGTGATATTCTCTATATCTTCATATTCTGGATAATTTAGATTAACTTCGATATTTGAGAGGATTATTGCTAAATCATCTCTTAAATCTTCTATTAAAAGTGAAGCTTTACCATTTAATTGAGAAATGGCAAGTTCCCTTGATTTATTTGTTTTGGCATTAATTAAATCCATAACGCCCTCAGCTTCCGTTAAATCAATACGACCATTTAAAAAAGCTCGTTTGGTAAATTCACCGGGTTCTGCTAAACGACAACCTTTATTTAAAAGTAATTCTAATATTCTATTAGTTGTTATTATTCCACCATGAGCATTTATTTCAACAATGTCTTCTGTTGTGAAAGTTTTCGGAGCACACATTTTTGATACTAAAACTTCATCAATTTTTTCTTCATTATTCACGATATATCCATAATGAATAGTATGACTGTCAGCATTAGCAAAATTTTTATTACTAAATATACTATTAACTATATTAAAAGCGTCAGCACCGCTAACTCTAATTATAGAAATTGCTCCAACACCTTGAGCTGTGGAAATTGCGGCTATTGTATCATTCATGGTAACACTCACTTCCAATCACAATAATTTTACTCTATATCTGATTATTAGTCAAATAAAAATAATAGATTTAACTATTATTTCAAGGTAAATATTATTTTTTTTCTTTTTTAGCAAGTCCCAAATATTTTAGCATTTCTTTATTAGGCTTTAAAATATCCAAACTAACTTTTTTATCCACTAAAGTTATCATCCATGCTTCCGGATACTTTGGAGGATGAATATTTAAAGGAAACATATGTCTGACAATAATATTTGAAACTCTATCATTTATTAATTCTGGATAATATTTTAAAGTATTTTCTAAAGCGTTTTTTGCATGTGAAAATCCATGTTGCTTAAAAAAAGGATCTTTTTGATGAATGTTATCCTGCCATGGTTTTTCATAAAAATCATGAAGTAATCCACCTATCGCTGCATCGTGATAATTCAAATGTAATTTTTTGCATACTTTATATGTTTGATAGGAAACTTGTAAACAGTGCTCATAAACAGAACAATTTTCATGATGTTTAAATTCTTTTCGTTTTTGGAACTCTTCACTATCTAAAATAGATTTAACAATATTATAGTATTCTTTATCATTTAAATATTTTGTTATTTTTTCTTCTTTAGTCATTACTATTTTCCTTTGGTACGAATTTTAAAATTTTTTTATTTTCTTTTTTAGGACGTCCTTTTAAATTTAGTTTTACTAATCCCGGCTCTGCTTGGTTATCCAGTTTTGTCATTAAAATCACCTTTTCTTTTGATTTATTTTAACATATTTTTTCAATAAGTCAATTGTATGTTTTCAAATACTTTGTTAATTTTATTGATACATATAATAATGGAACAATAAATAGTCCTATTAATATTATGTATGAAAGTCCAACATTATTATATTTGATGATGATACTACCTACAAAAGTGATAATTACCCTGCCTAATGGTTCAAATAAATAATAAGCTCCTAATGTTTCAGTTTGTAATCCTGGTTCACTGTATTTATTAACATAATTTAAGGAATAGATTCTAAATTGACTACTAGCCAATCTTTCAAAAAAGATTGCAATCATCATACCTACCGCTAATACAATAAACGGTAATTTTAGTGAATATCCGAGGCCAATTATTATGAAAGGTACAGTAACGGCTATTGCTAAAACTATTAAAGCGTTGCCTTTAAATAATTTATCAGTTTTGTATTGATATTTTGAGAAAATAAATGAAACCACTTCAGTAATCGCTAATAAAAAGGTACACAGAGCAACTGGTAAACCAATAGCTGTTAGAAAATTAATATTATAAGTATCTACAACTCCAAATATTCCCCAGCAAATCATAGAAAAACTAAATATATAAACAAAAAATTTATTTTGACATATCCCTTTGATACTTTTTAAGACTGATTTAGAGCTTTCTTCTTTTGAAATAGTTTCTTTTATTTCTGAAGGTTTAATAATCCAAGATATGAATATTACTATTATATGGATTATTAAGCATATAACTATTGGAAGATACGGATTAGCGTCATAAAGAATACCCGCTATTGTTGAACTTAATATATTAAAAAATACAAATGTACTTACTGCTCCACCTTGATTTTTACCAAATTGTTCTTCTTTATTTAAATGTTTTAATTCATTATATAAAAGAGGCGACGACGATAAATTTTGGAATCCCCACCCTATTGCTTTTAAAACAAATGCTAAAATTAGAAATTCAAACGAAGGTGCGAGTATAAAACAAACTAACGCGGCGGAAGTAAAAATCGGTCCTAATCTAAATGACCATAATAATCCAAATTTTTTTGTAAGCTTAGTTAACGGTATTTGAATAATTAAACGTATTCCGGCAAATATTGATTCTAAAAGTAATATATCTCCAAAATCAATATTTTTTACTTGGTTTAAGAAAAATACTTGAACAACTAAGAAAAATAAAAAGTCGTACGTTAATCCTATATACCATTTATATAATTTCACATTTCTTTCCATCGAACCACTCCAAACCTATTATATCATAAAAAAAGACGAACTAGTCTTCTTTATATTTGATAACTACATGTCTGTTTGGCTCTTCACCCTCGCTAGTTGTTTCCAAATTTTTGAATTCTGATATAACAGTATGAACAATTCTTCGTTCATATGAATTCATTGGGTCCAATTTTGCTTCTATTTTAGTTGATAGAACTTCACGACAGATTTTTTTAACTTCGTAAGTTATATTTTTTTCCTTACGAGCTTTATAATTGGAAATATCCATATTAACTTTAATATCAAAATTTCCAGCTCTTTTAAGACTTTGTCTTAAAATCATTTGAATACTATTTAATGTTTTTCCATCTTTACCAATTAAAGCAGCGTTATCATCGCCTAAGATAATAACCGAAAAACCATGATCGGTTTCTTTAATTTCAATATTAAACTTAGTATTCATTTTATGGGCTAAATCATTTAAAAATTCTTTAATATATTCTTTAACAGCGTATTTAGTAGTAATTACTGCTATATATTTTTTTCCTTTAAATAATCCACCTTCTGTTTCTTCAAAGTAGTAATATGTTTCATCTTTGCGAACATTTAATTGTTCCAAACCTTTAGTTAATGATTCGTTTTGATTCTTTGATTCGCTTCTCACTATTTCCAACATGTTTTTTCCTCCTTAACCAAACAGATTGAAGAATGGTAAATAAACTTCCTGTTATCCAATAAATAACAATACTTGACGACATTGTAAATGACGCAAATACGATAAATATTAACATGATGTTCATCATCATTTTCATTTGTTTTTCTTGATCAGGGTTACTTCCTCCCATTCCAGAATTCATCTTGAATGAGAAGAATGTTGCTAATGCGACTGTTATCGGTAAAAGAATATAAATCCAGTTACCGGTGCTAAATGATTGAATTAAGTGGTCAAATGATAAACTTGATCCAAATAAAGCATTAAATGGACTTGTTCCTAAATTAAATCCGAAGAAACTTCCTTCGAATACCGCTGGAATTCTGTTCAAACTTTCTAAGAATGCTAAGAACAATGGCATTTGAATAAACGCAAATATACATCCTGACATTGGATTAATATTGAATTTTTTATAAATTTGCATCATTTCTTGTGCTTTCATCATTTGAGCATCTTGATCTTGACGATTACGATACTTGTCTTCTAGCTTTTTCATGTCTTTACTAGCTTTCTTCATATTTTCAGATTGCATAGCTGATTTTTTACTTATTGGATAAATTATTAAACGAATTAAGATTGTTACAATAATAATCGCTAAACCATAGTTTTTAACAAAATTACCGATAAATATAATTAACCAACTTAATGGTTTAATTACTAAAGTACTCCAAATTCCTTCATATCCGCCACTTGCTGGGGTAAATTCCTTACAAGTTGGTAACTTATCAATTTTTTGATCATGTTCTTCATATGTTTTGATAACATTTTTATCTTCAGGCTGACAAATAATATTTGATGCCAAAGACTGACCCGTTGTTGGTTCTTTAACTACTTTGCCTTCTTTATCTTTCATGTAATTAGTACATCCAGTTAATGAAAGAGTCATAATTAAGAGCATAACAACCAATATTTTTTTGTTCATCTTATTTCTCCTTTGTTAGTTTTACTAGTTCTAAAGCTTTAAAGAGATTTTGTTCCATTTCTTCGTAAGTTCGGTCTAATATCCCCTTGCCTACTATTATAATACAATTAAAATTATTTTGATAGTATTTTTTATCAACAATACTTTTTAGTCGGCGCTTATATTTATTACGAGTAACCGCATTACCTATTTTCTTGCCAACAGAAAATCCAAAATTATAAGGACCTTCGTTTTTTCTTTCTATATATATAATATAGTCTTTATAACGAAATGGCTTGTACGCTTTAATGATTCTGTTATAGTCATCATTGCTTTTTAGTATATTTATTTTCTTCATATTATCACCTTAATATTTAAAAACCACTGACATGGCAGTGGCTAACGAGATAAGACTTTGCGGCCTTTTTGTCTTCTTTTTTTGATAATATTTGTTTTGATTCTAGCAAAGAAACCCATTTTTTTACTTCTTTTTCTTGTATTTGGTTGAAAAGTTCTTTTCATATGACTACACCTCCCGTTTTTTTGTTGCTTAGTTAATTATATAGATAAAAGTTTATTTTGTCAAGGAATTTTTGACTTTTATCGCCTATTTTGGGGTTAAAACCAATAACAATTGATTTTGATTAGCACCGTTATTTGTTTTTTTCCAGATAGTCTATTTTGTGGATATTTTTTATTAAATCTTTTATACAATATTTATCCACCATAATTAAGCTTGTAATAAAAGAAAAAAATCCCCTTTTCAACATATGTTAATAAACTATAAAATATACCTAAAGTGGATATCTCTTTTTTCCACATAAGTTGTGGAAAAGTAGCTATTTTTGGTAAATATGTTAATATTATGGTCTGTGGATAACTTTTTTCGACTTTTTCCACAGTTTTTCTAGCATTTTTTGTAAAAATAATGTAAAATGAATGTATAAAGACTTACAGGTAATGGGGGATGTTTATGGACTTTGAAAATATCTGGAGTGTCTTTTTAACCAAAATGGAAATGAAAGTGAAACCTGTTTTATTCGGAACTTGGTTTAAAGACACAAAACTAATAAAACTTAATGATGAATATGCCTTAGTAGAAGTACCACTTGATGTTCATAAAAAACATTTAAAGGAAAACTACAATGACATTATTAAAGAAACATTTATGGAAGTTACTGGTTCCATCTTTCATTTTGAATATATAACAGAAGGGGAAGCAGAAAGCAACGATGAAATAGAAGTGAAAGAAAATAATGAAGCTTTATTTGAAAGTGGGCTAGATAGTAAATATAATTTTGATAATTTTATTTCAGGCGAAAGTAATAAATTTGCTAAAGCAATCGGGCTTGCCGTTGCTGAAAAGCCGGGAAGTATGTACAATCCTTTATTTATATATGGGGGATCAGGACTAGGAAAAACCCATTTAATGCATGCAATTGGTAATTATATAACATCTAATTCTGGTAAAAAAGTGTTATATGTAACTAGTGAAAAATTTGTTGATGACTTTTTAAGTCTATATCGTAAAAGTGAAAATAACTTTAAGATTGTAGATAACTTTAAAAGGAAATATCGTGATATAGACGTACTAATGATTGACGATATTCAATATTTAGAAATTGCTAGTAAAACTCAACAAGAGTTTTTCAACACTTTCAATGAACTCCACAATAAAAATAAACAGATAATAATTTCTTCAGACCGCTCACCAGATGATTTGAAAAAACTAGAAGATCGTTTGAGAACAAGATTTAATTGGGGATTAACTATTGATATCTTACCACCAGACTTTGATTTAAGAATGGCAATCCTTGATAAAAAGATTGAATCACAAGGTATTAGTAGCATAGTTCCTGATGCGGTTAAAGAATATATTGCTAGTAATTGTACCACCGATATTCGTAAATTGGAAGGTGCACTAACAAGAGTATTCGCATATGCAACTATTATGAATGGCTCAGAAATAACGATTGAACTAGCAGTTGAGGCTTTAAAAGACTATATTGGAAAAAATATCATATCGAAAAACAAAATTGATAAAGTTATTCAAATAGTCGCTAATACATATAACATAACAGTTGAAGACATCAAAAGTAAAAAAAGACTTTCAAAAATTGCTGTTCCAAGGCAAATAGGGATGTATATTTGTCGTTTATACCTAAAAGAATCATTACCTAAAATTGGTAGTGAATTTGGTGGAAAAGATCACACAACAGTTATGCACTCTGTTGATAAAATTAAAAGAGAGATTGCTAAAGACAAAACCTTAGAAGATGAAATAAATCGAATTGTTAATCAAATAAGGTAGGGGGATAAATTAAAAATATCCACAGTTTATTAACTCGAAAAAAATGGAATATAACCTTTAATTTCAAGGAAATAGGTACTTATCCACACAATCCACATCAATAATATAAATATATTAATAAATAATAAAAAAAGGAGATGAAATAATATATGAAATTAGAAATAAAACAAGGAATATTATTTGAGCATTTAAACTACGTAATAAAAGGTATTTCAAGTAAAAATTTAAGACCTATCTTAAACTGTATCAAATTCGAATTAACAGAAGATGGTTTATACTTAATGAGTACAGATAATGAGATTGCTATTAAAACATTTATTGATAAGAAAGATATTGAAAAAAAAGAAAACTGTGGAGAAATAGTAGTATCAGGTAGATATATTTATGATATTGTTAAAAAATTACCCGATGAAGTAATAAATATAGAGGAAGTAATAGATTCAAAAATTTTTATTACAACACCTAATTCTTCATTTAATTTAAATTGTAGCAACCCAAATGAATTTCCAGATTTAGAATTAGAATATTTAAAAGCACCAATAGTATTAAATCAAAAAGTTTTTAAAACAATAATAAATCAAACAGCCTTTGCAACTTCAACAGGAGAATCAAGACCAGTTTTAACCGGTATTAATTTTAAAATTGAAAAAAACATCTTAGAATGTACTGCTACAGATTCATATCGTTTATCTATTAAGAAAATTGATTTAGATTCTGATGTAAAAGAAAACGCAAATATAATAATACCAACTAAAAACTTAAATGAATTAGTAAAATTAATGAGTGAAGATGAAGAAAATATCGAAATGCATATTTTCAACAATAAAGTAATTTTTCAATTTAGCCAAATAACAATGATGACTAGATTAATTAGTGGTACTTATCCAGACACATCAAAATTAATTCCTGAAGAATTTAGTTTAGTTATGAAAGTAAAATTAATGGATTTCTTTAGAGCGATAGACCGTGCATCATTATTAACAAATGAAAGTGATAAAAACACTATTAAGTTTGAAAGTAATGGCAATAACGTAATAATTTCTTCTAATATTCCTGAAATTGGAAATGTTGAAGAAAAAATAAATGTGGAAAAAAATACTGAAGAAAATATAAAAATTGCATTCAATTCAAAATTTATGTTAGATTCAATAAGAGTTTTAGAATCAGCAGAAATTGAATTATTATTTAATGGAGAATTTAAACCAATAATTATTAGAAATCCAGAAAGTGATAGTCTAGTTCAATTAATATTACCAATAAGAACCTATTAAGAGGTTCTTTTTTTAATCTTTAAATTGTGTTATGATAACTAAAAGGAGTAGTTTATGAGAATAGGAATAGATATAGATGGTGTTTTAACTGATTTAGAAAAATGGCAACTAGATGTAGCTAGTAAATATATGGTGGAAAACTTCAATCAGTCAATAGTGGACTATCAAGGGTATACAACGGATATTATTTATGGAATAAGTAAGAAACAAAATCAAATCTTTTGGGATAAATATAGGGATGACTATACTCAGAATACAGTAGCTCGAAATTTTGCCAGTGAAGTAATTAACAGATTAAGTAGAGAAGGTCATGAAATTTATATAATAACGGCTAGAATTTTTACCGATGAGCAAAGTGACAGAGGAGAAAAGATGCGAACAACAGTAAAAAAATGGTTAAAAGATAATAACATTAATTATAATCAATTAATCTTTTCGCCCGAAGATAAGCTAGAAATATGTTTAGAAAATCTAATAGATATTATGATAGATGATAGAGTAGCTAATATTGAAACTATATCAACTGAAATTCCAGTTGTATGTTATCATGCAAATTACAATAAAGACTTAATTGGAAATAATATTTACAGAGCTTATAGTTGGTATGATATTTATTATCAAATAAATAATGTTATAAAAAGATAAATTAAGAGATTAAAACTCTCTTTTTTATATGAATTTACTAATAAAAAGCGTTTTTTTTAATTTTTTTAGTCATTATGACAAAAAGCAACAAAAAATGACAAACAAAATGAGTATAAGAGAGTTGTCGATTTTTATCGGCTAGAGGAGGGGATTTTGGTATATGATTACAGACTTCTATGAAATTAATACCAAAACATGTGCATTAATAGCGAAAGGAGAAAATAAGACAGAGATTATTGAGGGATCAAAAACATTTATAATTAATAAAAAACCATTGGAAATTTTAAAAGAAAGTTGTGAATATTTTGGCAGTACTTATGAAGGAAGAATCAAAGGAACCAAGACATTATTAGGTATGTGTTATAAACTGCCAATTGCTGTAGAAGGAAGTAAAGAATTAATCTTTTTTCCAACAATGTCCGCCAATAAACTAAATTGTAGTTGGCTAGCAGTTAAAAATATTCAAGACTATCGTGCCAACGATGAACAAGTATTTGTCAAATTCAATGGAAATCAAATTAAACAACTAAATATTTCTTACGAATCCCTAGAAAATCAAATCTTTAGATCTACTAAATTAATGCTAGTAATGCGTAATCGAAGAAATTCGGCAAAATAAGTTAAAATAAATAAGTTTTAACTTATTTATTTGCCTTTTTCGCCCCATTTTGTGGTATAATGGTATCGAGGTATAGGAGTACTAATGATACTACTTTTTTTAAAATATGGACGTAATAAACTGGAAAGAGGAAAATCATGATACTAAAAAACATTGAAATTAGGAATTTTAGAAATTATGATCATCTGGAACTCTCATTAGATCAAAAAACTAATATCATTTATGGTGATAATGGTCAAGGAAAAACGAATTTGTTAGAGAGTATCTATGTTTTAGCGTTCACAAAATCTCATCGATCATTTATCGATAATAATTTAATTAAAAGTGGGGAAGAACATGCATTAATTAAAGGAACTATACTAAATAATATTTCTTATAATCTGGAAATAACTTTAAATAAAACCAAGAAACAAGTAAAAATTGATAATAATATTGTTAACAAAATAGGCGACTACATTGAAAAGATGAATATAATCATTTTTTATTCAGAGGATTTGGATTTAATTAAAGGATTTCCGAATGAACGAAGAAAATACTTAAATTTACAACTCAGTCAAATTTCCAAAAACTATTATAATACGTTAAATGATTATACAAAGCTGTTAAAAATTCGTAATGAATATTTAAAGAAAATTAGTCAGGGAGAACAAATAGATAATGGTTATTTTGATATATTGACCGAGTATATTGTTGAAAAAAGTGTTTTCATTTATCAGATGCGTGATAAATATATCAAAAAGCTCAATGAAACATGTCCAAAAATATATAAAAACATTGCTAAGAAAGAGAAATTTCATATTAAGTATTTGCAATCGGTGGAGTTTGAAAATATGGAAAAAGAAACAATCAGGACAACACTTAGAGATATAATCAAAGATAATTTAGACCGCGAGATAAGATTTAAAACAACTTTATATGGACCACACCGTGATGATTTTGAATTTTATTTAGGAGAAGAAAACTTAAAACACTATGGTTCACAAGGCCAGCAACGTGTAGCGGTTCTCACGCTTAAACTATCTGAAATTGAAGTGTTTAAAGATTATAAGAAGACAAGCCCAATAATTTTATTAGATGACGTCTTTAGCGAGCTTGATAAACATAAGAAAAACAACTTATTAGATTATATTGATAACGATATGCAAGTAATCATAACAACAACTGATTTAGATAATATCGATAAGAAAATAATTGAACAAGCAAAGCTAATTAACATAAAAGATGGCAAATTGATTAACGAGGTGAAATAATGGAAGAAAAAGAACATTACAACGAGTCCGATATTCAGGTTTTAGAAGGCTTAGAAGCTGTAAGAAAACGACCTGGTATGTATATTGGAACAACAGATGTAAAAGGATTACATCATTTAGTGTGGGAAATTGTCGATAATTCAATCGATGAAGCCTTGGCTGATTACTGTAACGATATTGAAATAATTATCAATAAAGACAACTCAATAACAGTTAAAGATAATGGTCGTGGTATTCCTACGGGAATTCATCCGAAAACGGGTCTATCAACCGTTGAAACGGTTTATACAGTACTTCATGCTGGGGGAAAGTTTGGTGGCGGAGGCTACAAAGTTTCAGGTGGATTACACGGTGTTGGAGCTAGTGTAGTTAATGCTTTATCAAAATTTGTAACTGTAACAGTTTATAAAGATGGTGAAATTAACGAAGTAAAATTTGAAAATGGTGGCAAAATTGCACAAAAATTAACCGTAGTAGGTACTTGTGAACAAGAAAGAACTGGTACAACAGTAACGTTCAAACCAGATCCAGATATTTTTGATACAGATGTTTATGATTATGAGACATTAAAAATTAGAACTAGAGAATTAGCATTTTTAAATAAAGGTCTAAGTTTGACTTTGAGAGATGACCGTGATGAAGAAGATACAACTGGAGAAATTTTCTGTTATGAAGGCGGTATTAGCGAATATGTTAAATACTTAAATCAAAAGAAAACAATCATCCAAAATCAAATCATTCATTTCGAAGGTGAAGAAGATGGTATTGTCTTTGAAGTAGCAATGCAATATAACTCAGGATATACTGAAAATATATATTCATTTGTCAATAACATCAATACCCATGATGGTGGAACTCATGAAGATGGGGTTAGACGTGCCTTGACAAGAATTTTAAATAGTTATGCTAGAAAAAATAACATTTTAAAAGAAAAGGATGAGTCACTAAGTGGAGAAGATGTTAAAGAAGGTTTAACAATGATTGTTTCTTGTAAACATCCAAATCCACAATTTGAAGGACAAACAAAAGGAAGATTAGGTAATTCTGAAGTAAGAAAAATCGCTGATAGTGTATTTGCTGAAGGATTTGAAAGATTTTTAATGGAAAATCCAGAAGAAGCAAAATTAATTCTAGAAAAGAACTTAACCGCAGCTCGTGCCAGAGTTGCTGCAAAAAGGGCTAGAGAATTAACAAGAAGAAAAGGTGGTTTGGAATTAACCAACCAATGGGGCAAATTAGCAGATTGTTCATCTAAAAACCCAGAAGTTTCTGAGATATTTATCGTCGAAGGAGACTCGGCTGGAGGACAAGCTAAACAAGGTAGAGACGCTAAAACACAAGCAATTTTACCATTAAGAGGTAAAATTTTGAATGTTGAAAAAGCAAGACTTGATAAAATTTTAGCAAACGAAGAAATAAGAAGTATGATAACAGCTTTTGGTACTGGAATTGGTGAGGAATTCAATCTTACAAAA
>CAZIDO010000001.1:0-14982 GCA_964538005.1 uncultured Muribaculaceae bacterium | reverse complement strand
TTACAAAATTAAGATATCACAAAATTATTATCATGACCGATGCTGATGTTGATGGCTCACATATCAGAACCTTATTATTAACATTATTCTATCGCTTCTTTAGACCAATTATAGAACAAGGACATGTATATGTCGCTCAACCACCATTATATAAAATAACTCATGGTAAAGCATTTAAATTTGTTTTAACTGATGAAGAAAAAGATGAATATATTGCAACCCTTCCAGCATCAACTAAATACGTTGTTAATCGTAACAAAGGTTTAGGAGAAATGGATAAAGAAGAACTGTGTGATACAACGATGAACATTGAACACAGAACTTTAAGAAAAATAACAGTAGAAGACGCTATGTTAGCAGATCAAGTATTTGAGACATTGATGGGTGAAGAAGTAGAACCTCGTCGTAATTTCATTGAAGAAAACGCTGCATACGTTAAAAATTTGGATATTTAGAGGTGATAAAAAATGGATAAATTAGAAAAATGCAATATAGTAAAAGAAATGCAAGATTCATTTCTTGAATATTCAATGAGTGTTATCATTTCCCGTGCCATACCTGATTTAAGAGATGGTCTAAAACCGGTTCATCGAAGAATTTTATATACAATGTTAGAATCAGGATTCACGCCTGATAAAGGTTACGTAAAATGTGCTAAAACAGTAGGAGCTGTTATCGGTAACTACCATCCTCATGGTGATACTGCCGTATACGACGCAATGGTTAGAATGGCGCAAGATTTTAGTTATCGCCATCCATTGATTGATGGTCACGGTAACTTTGGAGCTATTGATGGTAGTACAGCAGCTGCGTATCGTTATACTGAATCAAGAATATCAAAAATAGCAATGGAATTATTAAGAGATATTAATAAGAACACTGTTGATTTTGAAGATAACTTTGACTCATCAAGGCGTGAGCCATCAGTGCTTCCGTCAAGATTCCCTAATATATTAGTTAATGGAACCATGGGAATCGCAGTCGGTATGGCCACCAATATACCACCACATAACTTAGGTGAAGTAATTAATGGTTGTATCGCTTATATTGATAATCATGATATTGATGTTTTAGGATTAATGGAACATATTAAAGGACCAGATTTTCCAACCGGTGGTAGTATATTAGGTAATAGTGGGATTAAAAAGGCATATGATACCGGAAAAGGTACTATCTCAATTAGAGGTAAAGTTGATGTAGTCGAGAAAAAAGATCGCTATGAATTAATAGTTACCCAAGTCCCTTATCAAGTAAATACTTCAGCATTAATTACAAAAATCGCTGAATTAGTTCGTGATAAAGTAATTGAAGGTATTGCTGATTTAAGAGAAGAAACATCATTTAAAGATGGTATGAAAATAGTTATGGAACTAAAAAGGGATGCCAATCCTAATGTAGTTTTAAATAATTTATATAAACATACTCAACTTCAATCATCATACGGTATTAATATGTTAATGTTATACCAAGGAAAACCACAAACCTTAGGATTAAAAGAAATAATCGGTAATTATGTCGACTTCCAAAAAGAAGTTATTTATCGAAGAACTGCTCATGAATTAGAAAAAGCTGAAAAACGCGCGCATATCTTAGAAGGTTTAAAAATAGCTTTAGATAATATAGATGAAGTTATTAAAATAATTAAAGAAGCAGCGAGTGATGTAGTTGCTAAAGAGCAGTTAACTAAACGTTTTGAATTAGATGATGCTCAAACAGAAGCTATTTTAGAAATGCGTTTAAGAAAATTAACTGGTTTAGAAAAAGATAAAATCTTAGAAGAATTAGGAAATTTATTAAAATTAATTGAAAACTTAAAAGAAATTTTAGCAAGTGAAGAAAAAATTCTGAACGTTATTAAAGAGGAATTAATAGAAATTAGAGATAAATATGCAACTCCAAGAAAAACGGAAATTGATATGACTGCCATTGATTATATTGAAGATGAATCATTAATTCCTGTTGAAAATATTGTAGTAACATTAACTAATAAAGGTTATGTTAAACGTATGACTAGTGAAACTTACAAAACCCAAAACAGGGGTGGAGTGGGTATCAAAGGTATGGCAACAAACGAAAATGATTTTGTAGAAAGTTTAATTTCAATGACTACTCACGATTACTTAATGTTCTTTACTAATAGAGGTAAAGTATATCGGGTTAAAGGATATGAAGTACCCTTATATAGCAGACAATCAAAAGGTTTACCTATAGTTAATCTGCTACCAATTGAAAAAGATGAAGTAGTAAAAGCCATGCTAAAAATAAGTAATGCCGAAGAATATAATAATATTGTATTTTGTACACAAAAGGGATTGGTTAAACGTACAGCATTAACTGAATTCGAAAATATTCGCTCAAATGGTAAAATTGCTATAACATTAAAAGATGGAGATGAATTAACTGCGGTTAAGAAGACGACTGGAGATAATGAAATTGTAATTGCTTCATCTAATGGACGTATGGTAAGATTTGCTGAAGATGAAATCAGAATTATGGGAAGAACTGCATCTGGTGTTAAAGGAATTGATTTAGGTGATGGTATATGTGTCGGCTGTGAAGTGGCTGAGGCAGGCCAGCAAGTATTAGTAGCAACTGAAAAAGGTTATGGAAAACGTACTAATATTGATGAATATCGTATGACACATCGAGGAAGCAAGGGAGTTAAAGCATTAAATATTACTGATAAAAATGGTAATATAGTTGCTTTCAAACTAGTTCATGGTGATGAGGATTTAATGATAATTACTGATAGCGGTGTTATTATTAGATTAGCGGTTGATCAAATCTCAACAATTGGTCGTGTCGCCCAAGGTGTTAGATTAATCAATCTTAAAAATGGTCAAAAATTAAGTAACGTAGCTTTAATCGCTAAAGAAGAAATTGAAGATGAAGTTATGGATCAAGATACTGTAGAAGAGGTTAAAGTAATTTCAGAAGAACAAGAATAAAAGATATGTTTCACGTGAAACATATCTTTTTCTTTAATTAACTCATTTATAGCTATACCCTAAACGATATAATAATATTACCTTTTGGCTCCATTTTATTCACAATATATAAATAATGAATTAGAACATCAATGTTTCACGTGAAACATTATAAAAACCAAATAACTAAAGTAAATAGCAAAAGAGAATATCAATGTTTCACGTGAAACATTGGTTATGTATTCTAATATTTTGTTTGCAATTCTATGCAAATTATTATATAGTGTATAAGGCACAACATTTATGTCTGAACCAGGTCAGAATCGGAAGATAGCAGCCTTAAGGTCCTCTAAATGTGTGTGCCTTTTAATTAGGTGATTATATGAATAAATATATGCAATTAGCGTTTAAAGAAGCTGAAAAATCAATAAAAACAGATGATGTTCCAGTAGGCGCAGTTATAGTTCTAAATGATAAAATAATAGCAAAAGCACACAATACAAAAGAAAAATATCAAATAGTAACTAGGCATGCAGAAATAAATGCCTTAGAAAAAGCGTGTAAAAAAATGAAAAACTGGTATTTAAATGATTGTGAGTTATATGTGACTTTAGAACCATGTAAAATGTGTATGGGAGCTATCGAACAATCGAGAATAAGAAAAGTCTATTATGCAGCGCCGAAAGATAAAAAAGACGTATTTAAATCCACGGTGAAAAAGCAACTGGAAGGATTAGAATATTCCCAGAATCTCTTGAAAAACTTTTTTGAAAACAAAAGGAAATAGTGTAAAGTTATTTCCTTTTGTAATGTAAAATGGTATAATTATATTAGTACTAGAAGGTGATAAAATGTATCAAGCATTATACAGAAAATATAGACCAACAACTCTAAATGAAGTGGGTGGACAGGATACGATTGTTAAGATAATCAAAAACTCCATTGCGAATAATAAAATAAGCCATGCTTATTTATTTGCTGGGCCAAGAGGAACCGGAAAAACAAGTATTGCTAAGATATTTGCTAAAATGGTTAACTGTGAAAATCTTCAAGACGGTATCCCTTGCAATAAATGTGTCAATTGTACACAAAAAAACAATAGTGACATAATTGAAATAGATGCTGCTTCAAATAATGGTGTTGATGAAATAAGAGAACTAAGAAACAAAGTTAACCTAGTTCCATCATACGGACAATACAAAGTTTATATTATTGATGAAGTCCATATGTTGACAACAGGAGCATTTAACGCTTTATTAAAAACGTTGGAAGAACCACCAATACACATCGTATTTATTTTAGCAACTACTGATCCACATAAAATACCAGAAACAATTCTATCAAGGTGTCAGCGTTTAGATTTCAAGAAAATAAGTGAAAACAACATAGTTGCTAGATTAAAAACAATAGCTGTAAATGAACAAATAAAGGTTGACGATGATGCTTTAAGAGAAATCGCTCGTTTATCAGACGGTGGAATGCGTGATTCAATAGGAATACTTGATCAAGCTATCGCGTATTCAGATGATAAAATAACCAAAAAAGATATACACGATATTAACGGTACATTGACAGCTGAAGATTTAAAAGAATTAATTAATTTATTAGTAGCAGTTAATTTAGAACAAATTTTAAAAAAACTAGATTTTTACAATGACAGTGGTAAGAATTTTGTAAAATTAACAGAAGAAATAATTACTTTTATGCGGGACGTTCTGCTATGCGGAAAAGCCCCAGAATACTTCAAACAAATCCACACTAATATAGAAGTGTATGAAGACTTGGTAGCTAATTTGAATAGTTCACAATTAATTAATTACTTAGATGAATTGAACAACTGCGTCTTTGCTATGAAAAATACCAATAACCCTAAATTATTGTTAGAACTAACAATAATTAAAATGTTAGGACAAACAACAATTGAGAAAGCCCCAGAAAAAATAATTCAAAAAAACGATGCCAAAGAACCAAAAATAGAGGAAAAACCAAAAGAGGAGAAGAAGGAAGTTCAAAAAATAGTTAAAGAAGATACTAAATTACTTCCGGACCATATAAAAGAATTAAGAATAAATAATACTTTAGCAAAGTTCAATAAAAAGACAGTTCAATTGATAAACAATAAGTTAACGTTGTTGACTGATTATTTATTAGATCCAGAAATAGGAAAATACGCTTCAGTCATTCTAGATGGTGCTTTAAAAGCAGCTAGTGAAGATAATTTAATTTTTGTATATAAAACCCAAAGATTAACTAATTTATTTAACGATAACTTAATTAACTTAGAAACAACCTTAGAAAAAGTATTAGAAAGCAAATACAAAATCATTGCGACTGATGCAGCAACCTGGGATAAAATTAAAAATGAATTTAATAGTAAAACCAAAACATATGAATATATTGAAGAAAACTTTAAATTAGAAGACTTATTTAGAAAAGAAAATACTGCGTTTTCTGTATTTGAAGATATTATAGAATATAATTAGAAAGAGGGATAATATGAATATACAAGCTATGATGAAACAAGCACAAAAGATGCAAAAGGATATGATGGGAGCTAAAGAAGAAATCGACAATACTTTATTCGAAGGAAAATCTTCATTAGTAACCGTTGAAATGAAAGGCACCAAAGAAATTACTAAAGTTAAAATAGATGCTGAAGAATTAGAAAAAGATGAAATAGAAATTTTAGAAGATATGATTTTAGTTGCTGTAAATGAAGCTAGTAAAAAAGTTGATGAAACAACTGAAAATAAAATGGGTGAATACACCCAAGGAATGCCAGGACTTTTCTAAAATGTATCCAAAAACAATAACCAATTTAATTGAGTGTTTTAAAAAATTTCCAAGTATTGGCGAAAAAACAGCAGAACGGTTGGCTTTAGCAACCCTAACCATGGACGATGAGATTATAACATTATTTACTGATTCACTAAAAGACAGTAAAACAAAAATAAAAAAATGTGAAAAATGTGGAAATTTATCTGAAGACGATTTATGTGATATATGTAAAGATAATTCTAGGGACACTAGTATTCTTTGCGTTGTTGAAGAAAGCAAAAACATTGTTTTGTTTGAACGCGTAGGAACCTTCAATGGTTTATATCATGTTTTAAATGGTTTGATCTCGCCACTAGATGGAATTAATCCGGAAAATATCAACATTAGTGGACTAATCCAAAGAATAGAAGAAGAAGATATTAAAGAAATTATTTTAGCAGTAAAACCTACAATAGAAGGCGAAACAACCGCATTATATATTCGAAAAATACTAGAAGGTAAAGATATAGTAATTTCTAAAATTGCTCATGGAATTCCAATGGGGGCCGATATTGACTATATTGATCCATTAACTTTAGAAATTGCATTATCCGATCGAACTAAAATCTCATAAATAAAAGTTAATCTTATATAATTTACTGAGGTGGAATATGCTAAGTAAATTAGTAAACGGGTTAAAAAGACTCGTAATAGGTTTCTGTATGCTCTATGGATATAATTTAATAGTTCCAGCTGAAGCGCTAATTCCAATAAATATAGTAACGGTTATTATATTAACGATATTTGGAATACCAGGATTATTGTTTCTGATAGTAATTCGACTATTTGTATATTAGGGGGAATAAAAATGCTAGATGAATATCAAAGTGTTCAACCCATCGTTTATAAAATATTAAAAAATGCTGTTAGTAAAGATAAGTATTCTCATGCTTATCTATTTGAAACTAATGGCTTTTACGATAGTTTTAATTTAATATTCTCTTTTGTAAAAACCGTAATGTGTCCAAGCAGTCAAACAAATAATCAAAATTGCGAGAATTGTAAGCAATGCGAAGTTATCAATAGTGGTAATTTCCCAGAAATAGAAATAATCGAACCAGATGGTTTGTGGATAAAAAAAGATCAATTACAAAAGCTTCAAAATGAATTTAATAAAAAGGCTATAATTGGTAATAAAAAAATATATATTATTAAGGAAGCTGATAAATTAAATAAGCAAGCGGCTAATTCCATTTTAAAATTTTTAGAAGAGCCTGAAGAAGGAATAATTGCTATTTTAATAACTGATAATATATACCAAATTTTAGAAACAATTAGAAGTAGATGCCAAATAATTAAATTAAAAGAAGAAAAACAACTATTTAGCGTAGAGGGTACACTAAATAGATTATACCTTATTTTAAAAGGTAATATTGAAATTGATGACAATGAATTAATTAAATTAGAAAAAACAATTAACTTTATCAATCATTATGAAAAAAATAATATAGATACCATAATATACACCCAAAAGTTATGGCATGATTTTATCAAAACCAAAGAAGATATAGTAATGGCGTTTGATACTATGATTTTTTATTATAAAGATATTTTAAATTATTTATCAAATAGAAAATTAGATATCTTTAATGATTATCAAAAAGATATTGAGCAAATAGCAAGCAAAAATGATTTAAAAACGATATGTCATAAATTAAATGCAATAACCATTATGAAAGAAAAGATAAAATATAATGCAAATACTAACTTAATTGTGGACAAGTTAATTATAAATTTAGAAGGAGGTAATTAAATGATTGAAGTTGTAGGAGTAGCTTTTAAAGAGCAAGGTCATATATATTACTTTGATCCAAACGGATATAAATTGAAGAAAAACGTAACTGTAATTGTTGAAACTGATCAAGGGTTGCAATTTGGTAAAGTAATTAATGAAGCAATCTCCATCGATTTAAGTACCTTGAAGAGCAAATTAAAACAAATAATTCGTATATCTAGTAAAGATGATTATAAAAGGCATGTCAAAAATCAAAGGGATAGTAAAGATGCTTTAACGAAAGCTCGCGAATTAGTAGCAAAGAAAAAAATAAATATGCAAATAATTGATGCCAGTTTTACTTTTGATCGCGATAAATTAATTTTTAGATTTCTAGCTGATAAAAGAGTTGATTTTCGTGAATTAGCCAAGGAATTAGCATCTATTTATAAAGTTCGTATTGAACTTAGACAAATAGGGGTACGTGATAAAGCTAAAGAAGTTGGCGGTTGTGGACCTTGTGGACAAAAATTATGTTGCTCAAGATTTTTAAAAGATTTAGATGCGGTATCTATTAACATGGCCAAAAATCAAAATATATCATTAAATCCTTCAAAAATAAACGGTGTTTGTGGAAGATTACTATGTTGCTTGAAATATGAGGATGAAACATATAAAGAGTGTCGTAAATGTTTACCTAAGATAGGTGATAAAATTAAAACAGAACATGGTGAAGGCAATGTAGTCGGTTTGGATATTCTAAACCAGAAATACAAAGTTTTTGTGCCTAAACACGGAATAGTAATGGTGGATAAAATTGGAAGTAATTAATTATTTACTAGGCTATAAAAATTTAAGGATAATTCAAGATCCAGAAATGTTTAACTTTTCTTTAGACTCAGTATTGTTACCTAATTTTATAACGATAAATAAAGATGTAGAAAATATAATGGATATCGGTTGTGGCAACGCTCCGATTCCTTTAATTTTATCAACTAAGACAAATTCTAAAATAATAGGAGTGGAAATTCAAAAAGAAGTAGCAGTTTTAGCAACTAAATCAGTTAAATTAAATAATAAAGAAGACCAAATTACGATAATTAATAACGATATAAAAGAAGTAGAAGGAAATTATCCAATTAATTATTTTGATATAATAACATGTAATCCGCCATTCTTTGAAGTGAGTGAGAACTCTAATTTAAATAAAAATGATTATAAAACAATCGCCCGCCACGAAGTTAATTTAAATTTAGATGAGTTATGTATAATAGCTAAAAAGTTATTAAAAAATAATGGAATTTTAGGAATTGTTCATAGACCAGAAAGATTGACAGATATTTTAGAAACAATGAGAAAATACAATATTGAGCCCAAAAAACTAAGATTTGTTTATCCAAAAGAAAATAAAGCCGCTAATATCGTATTAGTAGAAGGCCGATTAAATGCTAGAAAAGGAATTAAAGTAGTTCCATCATTAATAAGTCACCAAGAAAATGGTGATTATACTAGTGAAATAGCAAAATATTTTGAATAGTAGGTGAAAAAATGCATCAAAAAAGTTATGATAATAGTCCAACGCTTTATATAGTTCCAACCCCAATAGGTAATATGGACGATATAACTTACAGGGCCGTAAAAATATTAAGTGAAGTTGATTTGGTATTTGCTGAGGATACAAGGGTAACAAGTCAATTACTTAAAAAATTTGATATTAAAAAAAAATTAATATCAAGTCATTTATATAATGAAAATAATAACCCTGATAAAGAATTAGAATACTTAGGTGAGGGTAAAAACATTGCAGTAGTTAGTGATAGGGGAACCCCTGTTATTAGTGACCCTGGATATATCTTAGTGAAAGAGGCAATAAAACACGGCTTTAATGTTGTATGTTTACCTGGAGCAACAGCTGTTATTCCGGCTATAGTAATGTCGGGACTAGGTGATGGACCATTTACATTTTACGGTTTTTTAAATAGTAAAGAAAGTAAGCGAAAAAATGAATTAGAAAACCTTAAGGAACAAAAATTCACTTTAATTTTTTATGAAGCACCCCACCGTATTACTAAAACATTAGAAAACATTTTAGAAAAATTTGGTAATAGACAGGGTGCTATTGCAAGGGAAATAAGTAAAAGATATGAAGAAATTATTCGAGGGAATATTGAATATTTAGTTAATGAGTCAAAAGATATTAAAGGTGAAATAGTTTTAATTATTGAAGGAAATAAAGAAGAAAAAGACTTTAGCGAGCTATCAATTTTAGATCATATTAATATTTATTTAAAAGAAGGAAAAGATTCTAAGGAGGCAATTAAATTGGTCGCTAAAGATAGAAACATTCCTAAAAGTGAAGTATATAATGAATATCATATAAAATAAAGCATCCTAAATTAACAAAGGATGTTTTTAAATTAAAGAATATATAGTATAATATAATTAGTTAGCAGGTGAAAAAATGAAATTAATAGTTGGATTAGGTAATCCGGGTAAAGAATATGAAAAAACAAGACATAATGCCGGTTTTCGTTTTATCGATGAATATGCCAAAAGTAAAAATTTATCCTTTGATAAAGAAAAATTTGGTGGAGCCTATACTGATTTTATGTATAAAGGCGAAAAAACAATCTTATTAAAACCTAGTAAATACATTAATTTATCTGGTGAAGTTATTAAAGAATATTTAAATTTCTTTAAAATAGATATAGCTGATTTATTAGTGATTGTCGATGATTTAGATACTGAAATGGGAACCTTAAAAATAAAATACAAAGGTGGTCCGGCGGGCCATAATGGCTTAAAAAACATTGAAAATCATTTAAAAACAAACGAATATAAACGTATTAAAATAGGAATTTCCAATGATAAAAATAAGGAATCAATTGACTATGTTATTGGCAAAGTCCCTGCTAAAGAATTAGAATTAATAAATTCTGTAAATAAATACGCCGCTAATATTTTAGATGACTATTTAAATATGAGTTTTGATAATTTAATGAATAAGTACAATTCAGGGGTGTGATAATATGAGCTTTCTTGATAGCGTTTTACATATTGAAGATGAACAAGAGCTTATTGGCTTAAATAATGAATTAAAAAGCTTATATTTATATAATAAGTTTAAAAAAACAGATAAATCAATTATCTTAGTTACTTCAAATTTGCATGAAGCCGGTAAAATATATAGTTCATTAACTAACTATACTGATAAAGTATGGTTTTTTCCGATGGATGATTTCTTAACTAGTGAAGCAATAGCGATATCACCAGAATTTAAAATAAGCAGGTTAGAAACAATCAATGACTTACTTGCTGGAAATAAAGGAATAGTAATTACTAATCTAATGGGATATTTAAGATTTCTACCACCTTTAGAAAATTTCAAAAAAAGTTATTTGACATTTAAAGTAAATGAAGATTATAAAATTGATGATTTAGTCCAAAAATTGTTCTATTTAGGTTATAAAAAAGAAACTACAGTTAATATGACTGGTGAAATGGCGGTAAGAGGTTTTGTAATTGATATTTTTCCAGTTAATAGTGAAAATCCAATTAGACTAGAATTTTGGGGAGAAACAATTGATTCTATAAAAAGTTTTAATGTGGAAAACCAAAGAACTGTGGATAATTTGAAAGAGATAGCTATATATCCTAATACGGAGTTTCTAATTGATAAAGATACTTTTGACGTTCCTTATCGTGATATATATAAATATACCAAAGTAACTAATATTGCCGGATATTTAGGCGACCATTTAACCGTCTATGATAACTATACAGATTTACAAACTAATTATAAATTACTATTAGAAGAGGTTTATAACTACAATGTAAGTTCTGATAGAAATAGTGAAACTAAATACATGAATGATTTAGAAGAAATCAAAGATACAAAACCAATTATCTTTGAAATGTTTAGTAATATTTACAATAATGTAAATAACACACAAATCTTTAAAAATACCGAAATTGAGCCATTACCTAAACATGCCCAGGATATAAACAATCGACTAAATATATATTTAAAATCAAAAAAACAAATTATTATTTGTTTGGATAATCAATATCAAGTTAATAAATTAATTGATAGTTTAGAAAATAAAAATATAATTTATACTAATGAATTTGAATTGTTTCCAAGCAAATTAAATGTTATTGTTAAAAAATTAAATAGTGGTTTTGAAACGGATAATTATGTAGTAATTACTAATAAAGAAATATTTGGTAATCGTGAAGAAAGTAATTATAAAACAAAATTTAGATATGGATCAAGAATCAAAGATATAACTAAATTAGAAGTTGGTGACTATGTTGTTCATGGGACCTACGGAATTGGACAATATTTAGGAATTAGAACCATTATTAAAAATGTAATTAAAAAAGACTATTTAACAATTGCTTATAGAGGTAACGATAAATTATATATTCCTGTGGAAAAATTAGATTTAATAACTAAATATTCTGGAAAAGAAGGGGGCCCTAAATTAAATAAATTAGGTAGTCACGAATGGGAAAAAACAAAAGCTAAGGCTCGTAAAAGAGCTGAAGATATGGCTGAAGAGTTGTTAGAGTTGTATGCTTTAAGAGAGGCAAAAGAAGGATATGCTTTTGAACAAGACAATGAAGATCAAATAGAATTTGAACGAGAATTTGAACACACAGAAACTGTTGACCAGATTAGAGTAGTTGAAGAAATTAAAAAAGATATGGAACTTAATAGGCCCATGGACCGTTTATTGTGTGGTGATGTTGGTTATGGAAAAACAGAAGTAGCTTTTAGAGCGATTTTTAAATGTATTTTATCTGGCAAACAGGCAGCATTACTATGTCCAACAACTATTTTATCTTCACAGCATTTTAAAAATGCGATAAATAGATTTGGTTCATTTCCAATTAATATTGACATTTTAAATAGATTTGTAACTCAAAAACAAATAAAAGAAGTTTTAAAAAGATTAAGCGAAGGTAAAATAGATTTACTAATCGGAACCCATCGTATTTTAAGTGAGGATGTTATTTTTAAAGATTTAGGTTTATTAGTAATTGATGAAGAACAGCGTTTTGGTGTTAAGCATAAAGAAAAAATAAAGAAATATAAAAATAATATTGATGTTTTAACTTTATCAGCAACGCCCATTCCAAGGACTTTGCAAATGTCGATGGCAGGAATTAGAAGTTTATCAATGTTGGAAACGCCTCCAGTAGATCGTTATCCAATTCAGACTTATGTATTAGCTGAAAATAAACAAATAATAAAAGAAGCGATTTATAAGGAATTATCTCGTAATGGTCAAACATTTATTTTATTTAATAAAATTAGAGATATGCAAAGTAAATTGTCAGAACTTCAAAATATTGTACCAGACGCTAAAATAGAAATTGCTCATGGTCAAATGTCAAAAAATGAATTAGAAGATGTCATGGTTAGATTTAATAATCATGAGTTTGATGTTTTACTATGTACGACCATTATAGAAACTGGTATTGATATTCCAACAGTTAATACCTTAATAATCATAGATGCTGATTATTTTGGACTTTCACAATTATATCAAATTAGAGGACGTATTGGTCGTAGTAATAAAATAGCCTATTGTTATTTAATGTATGATAACCATAAAATCTTATCAGAAATTGCGACGAAACGTTTAAAAGTAATTAAAGATTTTACCGAATTAGGTAGTGGATTTGCCATTGCTATGCGTGATTTATCAATAAGAGGTGCAGGCGACATATTGGGCAGCGAACAAGCAGGATTTATTGATAGTATTGGAATTGAGTTGTTTTTAGATATGTTAGCAGAAGAAGTAAATCGATTACAAGGAAAAGTAGTTAAAAAAGAAGAAAATGATGAGGCCTCACCACTGGTGGAGGTTAAAACTGCTATTGATGATAATTACGTAAGTGAAGAAGATTTAAAAATCGAAATACATAAAAAAATCAATACGATTGATTCCTACGACAAATTACTAGAAGTAAAAGAAGAAATAGAAGATAGATTCGGTAAAGTATCAGAAGATTTAATTATCTATATGCATGAAGAATGGTTTGAAAAATTAGCAAGCAAATTGAAACTTAATCAAATAAGACAAACTAAAAATTTTATTGAAGTAACTTTAGATAAAGAATTGACTAAAAAAGTTGATGGTGAAATTTTATTTTATGAAGCTACTCAAATCAGCCGAATGTTTAGATTTAGTATGAAATTTGAACGTTTAATTATTATTTTAGATACGATTAAACTAGAAAAACATTTTATATATTATTTGATAGAATTAATGCAAGCAATAGAAAAAAGTATTAAAAAAGATATTGACTAAAATCAATATTTTTTCAGATAGTTTTTTTTCATAATAAAATCTTATTATTGCATGATTAATAGGATATAAAAATAAATAAAATATTAATTTGACAACAATAATATTTATGTTATAATAAATGCTTGTAAACGGAAAGGGGATTATTATGGCCTTAAGAGAATTTAATGTAGGAAATTATTATGAAGTAGATGAAAAGATAACCGGTGATGAATTTTTAGACATCTTGGAAGATATGAATGAAATTGGAAAAGAACAAGGATATACTAGCTACTGTGTAACAGACACTTTAGAAAAGATATATGGTGCGGATGATTGTGAAATTGCTTTTGTAACAAAAGAATATGCTACACCAATAAATAACGGACCAAACTGCTCACTTAGAGAGTATAAAATTTTCGGATTAACAATAGATGGTGAAGATTTATTAGACAGTTTTGAAGAAATGAGAGGTCATGGAAGAACTCCTCTTGATATTGTTGCCAACTTTGCTTTATTAAGCAATGAAGCTACAGAATTAGAAATTGTTAAAGAAGCCATGATTTTATATGAACACCGAAGAAATAAAAAAGCCCAACGTTCTAAAAACAGAATTTTAAAATTATATAGTCCAAAAAACACAAAAAGAAAATAACTAGAGATTAAAATCTAGTTGTTTTTTATTCGCATTAATGTACCTTTCAACGCAAAGCGTTGTAAGTAAAAACCACACGCTATGCGTGTGAGATTAAAACTTATAGAAAAAAAGAGAGAACCACGCCGTGGTATAATGAGGTTGTTCAGGCCGAATTATACCAAGAAAGGAGTGGTTCTCTCTGGCTAATAGTTTATCACATTCTAAATGGATGTGTAAATATCATATCGTATTCATACCCAAATATAGAAGAAAAGTAATATATAACAAGTTAAGAAAAGATTTGGGTGAAATAATATCTAATTTATGCAGATATAAAGGAGTAAAAATAGAAGAAGGACATCTTCTACCAGACCATATACATTTACTGCTTTCAATCCCACCGAAATATAGTATATCAAGTTTTATGGGATATCTCAAAGGGAAAAGTACAGTAATGTTGTTTGAAAAACATGCTAATTTAAAATATAAATTTGGAATTTACCAAGTAAAAAGTACTGATGTCAGTACTTTTATTGGTTCTATAATAAATAGTGTTGGTGAAGAAAATTCACTACACTATTTTTATTT